>USJI01000001.1 GCA_900554975.1 uncultured Ruminococcus sp.
GTATTATCGTGGCGGCGGATGCGAAGGTTCCGATGGAGAGATTTGACGGAAAGCATGTTATACAGTGTCAGGTTTCGGACGGTATCAGCAAGGCTGATGAGCTCATTGAGAGGGCGCTTAAGCAGGATGCACCGGTATTCAAGGCGGGAACCCATTCGGAGGAGACAGTGCAGAGTAAGGGAAAGAAGGACAGCTTCGCCCACAGAATATATATGCAGCTTATGAACGGCGTGTCACATATGCTTCCGTTCGTTGTCGGCGGAGGTATCCTTATAGCAATAGCTTTTCTGATAGATGGACAGTGTGTTGACATCAATCTTTTGTCAGCGGCAGAGCGACAGAACTTCGGTACGATTACACCGGCAGCGGCATTTTTTAAGGGAATAGGCGGCGTGGCCTTCGGACTTATGCTTCCGGTTCTGGCGGGCTTCATAGCGGAGGCGATAGCGGACAGACCGGGACTTGCGCTGGGCTTCGTTGGCGGTATGATTGCGGCAGGCGGAAAATCGGGATTTCTTGGAGCGCTTGCTGCAGGCTTCATTGCAGGCTATGTGATTCTGCTTTTGAAAAAGGTATGCGATAAGCTTCCGGAGAGTCTTGAGAAGCTTGCACCTGTGCTTTTTTACCCGGTATTCGGTATACTGATTATGGGTGTAGGCATGAACTTTGTGGTTGAGCCTGTCATGGGTGCAATCAACACGGCACTTAATTCGGGCCTTGCGAGCATGAACGGAACCAGCAAGATTTTACTTGGCTTCATATTAGGAGCAATGATGTCGGTTGATATGGGTGGTCCCTTCAATAAGGCGGCGTATGTATTCGGAACAGCTTCGATTGTTGCCGGCAACTATGATATAATGGCAGCGGTTATGATAGGCGGTATGGTTCCTCCATGTGCCATAGCACTTGCAACAATTATTTTCAAGGACAGGTTCACAAAGGAGGAGAGACAGTCGGGTCCTGTAAACTTTATTATGGGACTTGCGTTCATTACGGAGGGAGCTATTCCGTATGCGGCCTCCGACCCACTGCATGTACTGCCTGCCTGCATAATAGGTGCAGGAATATCGGGTGCGTTGTCAGAGCTGTTTAATTGTACACTCATGGCTCCGCACGGCGGAATCTTTGTATTCCCTGTTGTAGGCAATGCACTCATGTATCTGGTTGCACTCGCAATCGGAACAGCAGTGTCAACGGTATTGCTCGGACTTTTCAAGAAAAAGGCAGCATAACCTAAATATAATTACAGATGATTTAAAAAAATTACATTATAAATTATGATTTTGCCGACGGATAATTGCAGGATATAGCAGCCTGCAATGCCGTGGCAGCACCGGAAGGAGAAAAAAATATGAAGACATTTTCTTACACAATCAAGGACACACAGGGAATCCACGCAAGACCAGCAGGACTTCTTGGCAAAAAAGCAAAGGAATTTTCAAGCGAGATAACCGTTTCAAACGGTACAAAGACAGTTAATGCAACAAAGATAATTGCTCTTATGGGACTCGGTGTAAAGTGCGGAGATACTATAACAGTAACAGCAAACGGAGCGGACGAAGATGAAGCTATAAAGGCTATGGAAGAATTTCTTTCAGCTAATCTTTAATTGAAAACAGGGGGTGTCGGTATGAAAAAATTCAGTGGAAAGGGCGTTTACAGTGCAGTAGCAATCGGAAAAATATCGGTGTTCAAACGTCAGGAGGCGGCAGTAAAACGCACTCACGTTACCGACACCGATTCTGAGATAAAGCGTCTTGAAAAGGCAAAGGAACAGACAACAGCTCAGCTGGAGGGGATTTATCAGAAAGCCCTGAAAGAAGTCGGTGAAACAAATGCACAGATATTTGAAATTCACATGATGATGGTTGAAGATGATGATTACAATGAATCAATAGTCAATATTATCGAAGGACAGAAAGTCAATGCAGAATATGCTGTTGCTGTTACATCTGACAACTTTGCGGAAATGTTCGCCAATATGGACGATCCTTATATGCAGGCAAGGTCTGCTGATATAAAGGATATATCAAACAGGATAATCAGCAATCTTGCAGGGGGAGGAAACCTCCACTCAGCAGATGAAAAGGTTATAATCTGTGCCGATGACCTTGCACCGAGTGAAACAGTCGCACTGGACAAGGATAAGGTTCTGGCATTTGTTACAGCTTACGGTTCTTCAAATTCCCACACAGCTATTCTGGCAAGAACTATGAATATACCTGCGGTTATCGGCGTCGGACAGGAATTCCTTGACAGCATAAAGGACGGCGATGAAGCTGTTGTTGATGGCTTTACAGGAGAGATTTACGTTTCCCCTGACAGCGATACTAAAGAAAAGATGCTTGCAAAGCAGAAAGCGGACGCTGAACAGAAGGAGCTTTTGCTCAGTCTCAAAGGCAAGGAAAACGTTACCCTTGACGGAACAAAGATAAACATTTATGCGAATATAGGCGGAGTCGGAAATATCGGTGCGGTACTGCTCAACGATGCCGGAGGAATAGGACTTTTCAGAAGTGAATTCCTCTATCTTGAAAACAGCGATTATCCGACAGAGGAACAGCAGTTCCATGCATATAAAAAGGTTCTGGAAAGCATGGCTGGAAAAAAAGTTATAATCAGAACTCTTGATATCGGTGCTGACAAGCAGGTGGATTATTTTAACCTTAAAAAGGAAGACAACCCTGCTATGGGACTTCGTGCAATAAGAATATGCCTTACACGTCCTGAGATATTCAGAACACAGCTGAGAGCATTGTACCGTGCATCAGTATACGGCAGTCTGGGAATTATGTTCCCGATGATAACAAGCGTTTCAGAAGTTGAAAAGATACTCGGAATATGCGAGGACGTAAAACGGGAACTGAAATCACAGGATATTGAATATTCAGAAAATGTCGAACTCGGAATTATGATTGAAACCCCGGCAGCGGCTGTTATAAGTGACAGACTTGCCCCGCTTGTAGACTTTTTCAGTGTTGGTACAAATGACCTTACACAATATACTCTTGCCTGTGACAGACAGAATCCTGAGCTTGAACAGTTCTGTGACACTCACCATGAGGCAATTCTGAGACTTATTGAAATGTCCGCCGAAAATGCTCACAGGCATGGAGCATGGATAGGAATCTGCGGTGAACTTGCGGCAGATACATCTCTTACAGAAACATTCCTCAGAATGGGAATTGATGAGCTTTCAGTTTCACCGTCATTTGTTCTCAAGGTAAGAGATGCGGTAAGAAAAACCGACCTTTCAAAATAAAACCAAACCAATCACAAGTATACCTTTCTCCAATAAATCAGAAAAAGAGGACGCTTTCAAAGCGTCCTCTTTGCTTTTATATTATTATCAGATATCTCCGAGAGTGTAAAGAACAGGCTCAAATACAACGCCATCTGAAAGCGGAGTTCCTGCTTTTATTGTATAGTCAATAGCTTCGGAAATGAACTTTCCGGCTATTGCAACGGCTTCGGCTACGGTAGTGCCTTTCATGATGAATGCAGTAACAACGGAAGCAAAGATATCACCTGTTCCGGAGAATACCCTTGAATCACGTCTGATTTCGTCAAATTCAAAAGCCCCGTCCTGATAAGACATATTGACAATGCTGTTTTTCTTGACGATTCCTGTCAGAACAGTGCGGTAGCAGCCCATGTCCTCAATCTTTTTTGCAAGTTCACGAGCCTTGTCCATGGAAATATCCTCGCCGGTGTATTCAGTATCCGTAAGGAAACAAGCCTCTGTTATGTTCGGCGTTGTAAGGTCAGCCAGAGGAACAAGTTTTTTCATTCCTTCACGCATACCCTCCGTATATGTGGCATACAGCTTTCCGTTATCACCCATTACAGGGTCAACAATAATGCAGGTAGGATAATCTGAATCTTTTCTGTCAGTTATGAAGTCAGATACAATTCCGATCTGCTTTTCAGAACCTAAAAAGCCGCTGTATATTCCGTCAAATTCAATATCGTCCCAGTTTTTTAGGTATGGCGGCATGGAATCTGTAAGGTCTGAAAAATAAAATGATTTGAACTGTGAATGCTTTGAAAGTATAGCCGTAGGAGCAGGACACGCCTGAACTCCTGAAGCAGACAGAATGGAAATAGCTGTTGTCAGTGAACATCTTCCGAATCCGGATAAATCATGGATACATGCAACTCTTGGTATTCTCATCATAATTACTCCTAAAAAATATTGAAATTTAATTATTTACAATTCTTGCATAAAGCTGACTCTTTGAAAAGTCAGTTTCCTTTGCGATTTTCTTGCAGGCTTCTGAAGGTTTTACGCCCTCATCAATAAGACTTCTGACCATGTTTTCCGCCTGTTCGATTGTTATATCTGAATTTTCCGGAAGCGGTGCGCCCTCAACTACAAGAACGTATTCGCCTTTCGGCGGTCTTGCTTCATAGTAGGCGATAGCCTCGGAAATAGTCATACGAAGGACTTCCTCGTGTATTTTTGTAAGTTCACGGCAAAGAGATATTTTTCTGTCGCCGAAATATTTCAGAAAGTCATTGAGCGTTGTCATAAGCTTATGCGGAGCTTCATAGAAAACGAGCGTGTGACAGTCGTTTTTAACGCTTTCAAGGTGGTCGTAACGCTGTTTCTTGTTTACTGACAAAAATCCCTCAAAAGCAAAACGTGAGGTGTTAAGTCCGGAAACAGCCAGTGCGGAAATTACGGCACTCGGCCCCGGAACAACCTTTACATCTATACCGAGCTTTGCACAGAGTCTTACAAGAACTTCCCCCGGGTCGGATATGCATGGCATTCCGGCATCAGTTACAATAGCCGCATTTTCTCCGTTTTGTATCCGCTTTGCAATATGCTCCGCACATTCGGGAGTGCTGTGACCATGATAGCTCACAAGCGGCTTTTTAATTTCATACCTGTTAAGCAGTTTCAGGGTGACACGGGTGTCCTCAGCAGCAATAAAATCTACGCTTTTTAAAGTTTCAAGCTGTCTGAATGTGATGTCGCCCATATTTCCGATAGGAGTTCCTACGACATACAAAGTTCCCATTATTCGTTGTCCTTTCTTTCAAGCCCCTGACTGTATATGCTTTCCAGTTCTTCTGAATAGCCGTTTCCGTTCCAGACATAAAGCTGCGGGAGTATTTTCATAAACGGTTTTCCTCCCTTTCTTCCTTCAATGAGGAAAAGCCATGGTGCGGATTCGGGGTTCTTGCTTACAAATCTGATTCTTTTCGGCTCAATACCATTATTTTTCATAGCGGTTATAACATCGCTGAGTCTTTCAGGTCTGTTGCATATGCAAAGTCTGCCGCCGTATTTTAAAAGCTTTGCCGCACTTCTGCACACGTCATCAATGTTGCAGAGTATCTCATGACGGGCTATTCTGTGAGCGTCAAGAGTGCTTTCTATCCCCGCATTAGCCGCTTTGTATGGCGGATTGCAGGTTACAAGGCTGAGTTTCCCCAGAGGGGCATCTTCCCAAAGGTCTTTGAGGTCGGCACAGACAGGCGTTATTGAGCCGATTCCATTTTTTTCAAGACTTATCTCAAGCTGTTTTACAGCCTGAGGCTGAATGTCAACAGCGTATGTATGAACCGGAGGGTCAGACCTCTGCATTATAAGCGGAATGATTCCGCAGCCCGTTCCAAGGTCACAGGCAAGGTCATTCTTTTTGTATCCGGAAAAATGTGTCAGTAAAAATGCGTCCGTACCGAAACCATGCTCCGGACTTACACAGACACTTATATTATCCGACAATTTTTCAAAGCTGAAATTATCCACAAAAACCTCCGAAAACTCCAAAATATACACTTTAATAATAACACAAATGATATAAAATTTCAATAGCTTTTGCAAAAATAATAAAAAAAGAGATGCCATAAGACATCCCTTTTGGTTTTAATAATCTCCGGAAGTATCAGCCATGAGTTTGAATTCAATGCTGAAATATTTTATATCTCCGTTTTTGTCAACCCTTGCACATTCAGCGGTTAATTTATCTCCGCCTTTTTTGCCTTTTATTACTTCGCTCAGCTGATTGTAATCTGAAATCTTTGTTCCGTTTACGGAAATTATGAAGTCTTCCGGCTGGAGTTCTGTGTTTGCGATATCGCAGTCATCACTTATCTTTTCAATCCAGAGTGCGTTTTCAAGTTCCTTTGGAATATCAAAGCCATACTTTTCCTTGAACTGTATATTTGCGTAGCTTCCGTCCTTTGCCGCACCGCCGAATGATGAATAGAACGTAATGCCTATCCTTACACGTCCGCTTACATATCCCTGTGAGATAAGTTCCTCAATAATAGGCTTTGCATCGTTTATTGTTATGGCGAATCCGAGTCCTTCGGAAGTTACCGCCGCATATTTTGACGATGTTATACCTATTACCTGACCATACATATTGACCAGCGCACCGCCTGAGTTTCCCGGACTTATTGCGGCATTTGTCTGTATGCAGTTCATCTCAAAGCTTGTGGTGTCTGTCTTTATCTTTCTGTCGATTCCCGAAACGATACCGTCCGTTATAGAACCTGTCAGTCCGGCAGGGTTTCCTATTGCCACAACAGCTTCTCCCTGTACCACCTGGTCAGAGTTGCCCAGTGTTGCAGGAGAAAGTCCCTGTGCATCTATCTTGATTACGGCAATATCGGTTTTGGAATCTTTCCCGATAACTTCAGCCGTGTATGATTTTCCGTCATATGTTGTGACAGTATATTTTTTCATATTGTCAATTACATGGGTGTTGGTAACTATGTAGCCGTCCTGTGAAATGATTATTCCTGAACCGCTTCCTGAAATGATGTCAGTATTTTCGGTTTCATAGGTGTATATTTCAACTATCTGCGGCTTTACAACAGATACAAGTCCCTCTATGGTGTATTTTCCGCTTTCATCGGTAAGAGTGTCACTGCCCTCCGGTTTGTCCTGCGTCTGTAACAGAACTTTTGTACCGCTGAATCCGCTGAAATCATTTATTCTGTATGTGCTGAAGTCCGTTGCCATGCAGTAAACGGTCATAACACAGACCATAACAAATACCAGCACAAGGAGGATTACTGCCGCCGCATGTCCGTTTCCCTTCGGGACTTTTTTATGTGAAGCTGAACCGGAAAGTTCCTGCACATTGTTTAATATTTCATTTGCGGTATTTTCAAAATCCTGCTGTTTTGACATTTCATCTGTCTGTATATTTTCAGTTTCATTCTGACTGATATTGCTTGAATTTTCGTCCATGGTTATTCTCCATTCTGCTGAGAGTCCGGTTTTACAGGAATCTCATTTGAACTGTTTTCTTTTTCAGGTATGTATACCGGGAATGTAAGAGTGAATTCCGTATAATTATCCGAACTTTCAAGGGTGATTGTTCCGTTATGGAATATAACGAATTTACGGACTATTGAAAGGCCCAGACCAACTCCGGAAGTGTCGATACCTCTTGAAAAGTCAGTTTTATAGAATCTGTCGAATATTCTCGGAATATCCATTGCAGGAATTCCCTTGCCTGAGTTCCCGAATTTTATACATATGTTGTTTTCATCGGAATATGTTTTCAGAACGATTTTTCCGCCCTCATCAACAAATTTTACAGCATTGTCAACAAGATTGTAAACAATCTGATGAAGTATATCCCTGTCGCCGTACATAATTGTTTTTTCGCTGTCCACGCCGTAAACACTGACGTTTTTGTCCTCTATTTCCTTTTCATACATGAGGAGTGTTTCAACAAAAAGTGCGGTAAGGTTTACGGTTTTCCCGACAAGCTTCATTTCCCCTGATTCTATTCCGGAAATTTTCATCATAGTTTTAACAAGGTTGGTAAGTCTTTCCGTCTGTGTAGCTGTTCTTGTAAGATATTTTCTTGTTTCATTTTTAGGAATAGTTCCGTCAAGTATTCCCTGGATAAATCCCTTGATAATTGTAAGCGGGGTTTTTATCTCATGGGATATGTTCGACATGAATTCGAGTCTTTTGTGGGTATCCTGAGAGATTATTGAAACAAGTTTGTTTATAATAACCGTTACAGGTTTTATTTCGGTGTCGTCAGTTTCAGGAAGATTTATTTTATAGCTGGTATCCTGTATAAATTTTTCACTTTCTTTTATTATCTGATTCTGGAGAACATATTTGTGGTATTTTGTCATATAGAGTGTTACAGCAAGCAGGATGATCGTTATTCCGAGTACTACGGCAAGGAGCGTTCCGACACGGGTGGTTGAAGTATAAAGCGGGTCTGCTGACCTTATTGAAACAAACTGGACATATCCGCTTTCAGTCAGGGATGTAGGGAGCTTCAGGCTGTAAACTATTGTTTTGCTGTTTATTATGTTGAATTTATTGGTTTTTTTCAGCGTTGATATTGCTTCCGGACTGTATTTTTTGTAAACTTCCTCCGAACTTATCAGTATATTTCCGGTGTTTCTGTCGAGGATATAGTAATTTGTATTATAAATTCTTGCATTTATGTCAAGATACTGCTTGAAAACATTTTCGGCAGTATCAATATTCCCGTAATGGTTCATATTTTCCTCAAAACAGGAAACAATATACTTTGCAGTTGTTTTCATTTCACGATGCTCGGCTTCCTGAAGGTAGTAAACCGCACACGAATAAATTGCATATCCGGTAATTATTGCCCCGAGGCTTAAAACAGCAAGGGAATGTGCAAACTGCCTGTAAATGAACATAGGAACCTTGAAAATTTTCAGCTTTTTAAATCTGCTCTTCATCACATTCAAATTTATAACCAACTCCCCAGACTGTTTTTAGTGTCCATTTGTCAGAAACACCTTCAAGCTTTGCACGGAGTCTTTTTATGTGAACGTCTATTGTACGGGAATCACCATAATATTCAAATCCCCAGACCTCATCAAGAAGCTGATCCCTCGTGTAAACTCTGTTCGGGTTTGAAGCAAGAAAGAACAGTAGCTCAAGCTCTTTAGGCGGTGTGTCCACAACCTTTCCCTTTACTTTAAGGACATATCTTGAAAGATTGATATGAAGGTTGTCGTAGAAAAGTTCCTTGTTGTCATTTCCAGACGGCATAAGGCTTGTTCTTCTTGTAACTGCCTTTATTCTCGCAAGTACTTCCTTTGTATCAAAAGGCTTTACTATATAGTCATCTGCACCGAGTTCCAGACCGAGCACCTTGTCGAAAACTTCACCCTTTGCTGTAAGGATAAGAATAGGAACAGGGCTGACTTTTCTTATTTCCCTGCAAATCTGCCAGCCGTCCATACCAGGGAGCATTATATCAAGCAGAACAATGTTCGGATTCAGTGCATTGAATTTTACCATTGCTTCTTCGCCGTTGTACGATATTATAGTACTGTACCCTTCTTTTTCGAGGTATATTCTCAGCAGATCGCAGATGTTTTTGTCGTCATCAACGATCAATATTTTGTCTACTGACATATTAAATCACCTTATTTTTATAAACATTTATTTATCTGTCACCGGAAAGATAAATCTACTTATTTTAATATTATCAAATTACGAAAAAAATGTCAATACAAATCGGTTTTTAATCTGTTAAAAAGTTTATAATTTTTAATATTTGTAACTTTTCCATATGATTCTGCTTTTTACTTATCTTATTATTAGTCACGTCTACAATTTTTTTGAATATTCTCAAAATACCCTTGATTTTTTATGGAAAGTTGGTAAAATAGTAATTAGCACTCGGGGAGTTTGAGTGCTAACAAAATTAAAAATGACTATTTTAAAAGTTAATAAAAATTTTTAGGAGGAATAAATATGAATATCAAACCATTGGCAGACAGAGTTGTTATCAAGATGACAGAAGCCGAGGAGACAACAAAAGGCGGCATCATTCTCGCAGCGGCATCAAAGGAAAAGCCACAGATTGCTGAAGTTGTTGCAGTAGGTCCTGGCGGCATTGTTGACGGCGAAAAAGTTGATATGTATTTAAAAGTAGGCGATAAGGTACTTCTCAGCAAATATGCAGGTACAGAAGTCAAGGTTGACGATGTTGAATATACAATCCTCCGTCAGTCCGAAGTTTTGGCTATTGTTGAATAAGATATCAGATTAACAGTAAAGGAGAGTTATTATTATGGCAAAGGATATTAAATACGGTGAAGAAGCAAGAAAGTCTTTACAGGCTGGTATTGACAAGCTTGCAGATACAGTTAAGATTACACTCGGCCCTAAGGGCAGAAACGTTGTTCTGGATAAGAAGTTCGGTGCTCCGCTCGTAACAAACGACGGTGTTACAATTGCAAAGGAAATTGAGCTTGAAGACGCTTTTGAAAATATGGGCGCTCAGATGCTCAAGGAAGTTGCTACAAAGACAAACGATGCAGCAGGTGACGGTACAACAACAGCAACACTTCTTGCACAGGCAATGATCCGTGAAGGTATGAAGAATATTGCAGCAGGTGCAAACCCGATGATCGTAAGAAAGGGTATGTCAAAGGCTGTTGATGCAGCAGTTGAAAGCGTTATCGCAAATTCAAAGAAGGTTGAAGGAAGCGACGATATCGCAAGAGTTGCAACAGTTTCTTCAGCTGACGAAAATGTCGGCAAGCTTATTGCTGATGCAATGGAAAAGGTTACAGCTGACGGTGTTATTACTATTGAAGAAAGCAAGACAGCTGAAACATACAGTGAAGTTGTTGAAGGTATGCAGTTCGACAGAGGCTACATTTCACCTTACATGGTAACAGATACAGAAAAGATGGAAGCTGTTTATGATGACGCTTACATTCTTATCACAGACAAGAAGATTTCTTCTATTCAGGAAATTCTTCCGCTTCTTGAACAGCTCGTTCAGTCAGGCAAGAAGCTTGTTATAATCGCTGAAGATATCGAAGGCGAAGCTCTTACAACACTTATCCTCAACAACCTCAGAGGAACATTCAAGTGTGCAGCTGTAAAGGCTCCTGGTTTTGGTGACAGACGTAAGGAAATGCTTCAGGATATCGCAATTCTTACAGGCGGTCAGGTAATTTCCGAACAGATTGGTCTTGAACTTAAAGACACAACAATTGAACAGCTCGGTCGTGCAAGACAGGTTGTAATCAACAAGGAAAATACAATTATCGTTGACGGTGCCGGTAACTCAGACGATATCAAGAGCAGAACAGAGCAGATCAAGGCTCAGATTGAAACAACAACATCTGATTTTGATAAGGAAAAGCTTCAGGAAAGACTTGCAAAGCTTTCAGGCGGTGTTGCTGTTATCAAGGTTGGTGCTGCAACTGAAATTGAAATGAAGGAAAAGAAACTGAGAATCGAAGATGCTCTTGCTGCTACAAAGGCTGCTGTTGAAGAAGGTATCGTTGCAGGCGGCGGTACAGCTCTTATCAATGCTATTCCAGCTGTTGAAAAGCTTATTCCACAGCTTGAAGGCGATGAAAAGACAGGTGCGGCTATCATTCTGAAGGCTCTTGAAGAACCAGTTCGTCAGATCGCTCTCAACGCTGGTCTTGAAGGAAGCGTTATCATCGACAAGATCAAGAATTCCGGCAAGGTTGGCTATGGTTTCGATGCTTACAACGAAACATATGTTGACATGATTCCTTCAGGAATTGTTGACCCGACAAAGGTTACACGTTCAGCTCTGCAGAATGCTGCATCGGTTTCTGCAATGGTTCTTACAACTGAGAGTCTTGTTGCTGACATTCCTGCTCCGGAAGCAGCTCCTGCAATGCCTCAGGGCGGTATGGGAATGGGTTATTAATCCCGTAATTTCAAAAGCAAAAGATCGTTATTATCCGGCAGTTTTCATGACTGCCGGATTTTTTATGCCCAGAAGATTCTGCATGAATATTTTATTTGACTTTAAATGTAAAATGGTTTATAATAAAATTAAGTGTATAAATCCGCTGTTTGTGAAAATAATAGAAATATTATCTGAATGAAAGGCGGCGGACATCATGAATACACAGGATTTTGAAAATGATGAAAAAGAAAAGGACGATAAGAGTCAGACGGACGAAGATCTTGACAGGGCAGAGCTTATTGAAAAGACAGGACAGGTAATATCCCACAACGCAAAGCACCTTATTCATTGCCTTACAATTATCGGTCAGGTGGAGGGACATTATGTTCTTCCGTCACAGAACAAGACAACCAAGTATGAACATATAATTCCGGCTCTTGTGGCGATTGAACAGGACAGGAGCATTGAGGGGCTTGTGATAATTCTGAATACGGTTGGTGGAGATGTTGAAGCGGGGCTTGCCATTGCGGAACTTATTGCAGGTATGAAAACACCGACAGTCTCAATTGTTGTCGGCGGAGGACACTCAATCGGTGTACCGCTTGCAGTGAGTGCAAAGCACTCCTTTATTGTTCCGTCGGCGACCATGACTATTCACCCGGTAAGAATGAACGGGCTTGTTCTGGGTGTTCCACAGACGCTTTCCTATTTTGACAGGATGCAGGACAGGATAGTGAACTTTGTGACTGCGAACAGCAGTATTTCAGAGGAAGATTTCAGAAATCTCATGCTTAAAACCGGTGAACTTGCCATGGATATGGGAACTGTTGTGGACGGTGAAAAGGCGGTTGAACTGGGACTGATTGACAGTCTGGGCGGTCTGAGTGATGCTATCGAGTGTCTTTATGAACTGATAGAAAGCTCCGGCGAAAAATATCCGGACAGCGGCGAAAATGACACGACAGGCGGTAACTGGAAATGATACTTTATACTGTTATCAGTCCTGCTGATATTTTTTATGACTTTTCAAAACAGGAAGACAAAAAGAAAACAACACAGCAGATATGCACAACAGACCCGTTTGCATATCTTGATGACGCTTATACAAAGGCGGTCAGCAATCTGCGGAAATGATTTTCCGCATACATAAAAAATAAACATAAATGGAGGACAACATGAGTATTTTAGAGGCTATTATTCAGGGAATAATTCAGGGACTTACTGAATTCCTTCCGGTTTCAAGTTCGGGACATCTTTCGCTTTATCAGCATTTTACGGGAAACAGCGGTGAGGGAGCATTGCTATTTTCAGCGATACTTCATCTGGGAACGCTTGTTGCGGTTTTCGTGGCGTTCAGAAAGACCATATGGGAAATGTTAAAGGAACTTGTCTTTATGGTTCATGATATTTTTACAGGAAAATTCAAATGGAGTGAAATGAACGGGCCGAGACGTGCAATAATAATGATGATAATATCACTTCTTATGCTTATTCCTTTTTACATATTCAAAGACTTTTTTGCCGGCATTTCAGAGGACAGCGACATTTCAATCGAAGGTCTTTGCTTCCTCTATACATCTGTTATACTTTTTATATCGGACAGATGCGTCAAGGGAAGCAAAAAGTTTGAGAACATAACAGTGAAGGACGGTGTTATTGTCGGAATTTTTCAGGGAATAGCCCTCCTTCCGGGCGTTTCACGTTCAGGTTCTACAATAGCAAGCGGATTGTTCAGAGGATTTGAAAGAGAAACTGCTGTTCAGTATTCATTCATTCTTGGTATTCCGACTATCCTTGCAGGCTGTCTGCTTGAGATAAAGGATGCGGCTGATGCAAACGCACTGACAGTTGAACCTCTGAATTTCATTGTCGGATTCGTTATTGCGGCGGTTGTTGGTGTATGTGCCATCAAGATGGTAAACTGGCTTGTAAAGTCAGATAAGTTCAAGATATTCGCAATCTATACATTTATACTTGGTCTTGTGGTTCTGGGAATCGGCGTGTTTGAACACATTGTCGGCATGAACCTCATAGACTACCTGAAGAAATAAGGGAATGGACACGAAAGGACAATATACAAGTGGCGGAAAGTAAAAAAAGAGGCGGTTCTGCCAAAGCAAAATCCGGAGGAGCCAAGAAGTCCGCAGGTACAAAGAAAGCCGCTCCGAAAGCACAGGCGGCAAAGTCACAGCCGGTAAAAGACCCCATAAACCAGTTCTGGTCAGTTATTCTGTTTGCAGCAGGAATACTTATATTTCTGTTCACGGTCATTGAGGGGAGCAGCGGCTGGCAGTTTATACACAATCTTTTCAGGGGACTTTTCGGACTTTCTGTCTTTTTAGTCCCTGTTATACTGATTTATACAGCGATTCTTATCAGCATGGAAAGGTCTCAGCAGACTGTTGCCGGGAGAGCTATGTGGGGAATTGGGCTTACCCTTCTCGGCAGTTCGGTAGTTCAGATAATGTTTGCCGGAGCGGCAAGGGGAAATACATTTATTGAAAAATGTAAATATCTTTATGAAGCAGGTTCAAATCTGGAGGGCGGCGGACTTCTAAGTGCACTTATTGCATGGCCGCTTATAAAGTTTTTCGGCAATGTCGGGGCAAAAATAATAATCTGTGTTCTGCTGTTTATCTTTATAATGCTTCTGTCAAATCTTACGCTTTTTCAGTTTTTCGGATTGTTTTACAAGCCTTTTGTAAGAATGTATCATTCACTTCAGCGGATAAGGGAAGAAAATCATATACTTGATTCATACGAGGAATGGGAATATGATGAGGAGCAGGAGGCTATCTCTCTTGCCAATTCCGGAGGGAATGAACAGGACGTAGTGCCGGAAGATGACAGCTTTGATTTTGACGTTCCGGTGTCGGAAGACGAGGAACTTTCTGTTCCGGATTTTGACCCGCCTGAGATTGAGGGAAATACAGGTTCAGCGATAGATATTCCGATAGACGGAGTTCTGCCGCAGATTCAAAGTACCGCAAAGACGGCAGAAAAAGCACAGCCTGAGCAGAACAAACCTGACAAAAGGGCTGACGTAAATGAACTTGACGCACTGGTTGAACAGGCGGTAGTCGGCGGAGATAAGGAAAAAGCTCCTGAAACATTTGCTGAAAAGGCGGCAAAGGCAGAGGAGAATGCTCCGCAGAAAACTGATATAAGACCTGCGGCGGCGAAGAAATATCTTCTTCCTCCGACTGACCTGCTGACCAGAGGCGAAACAAAGGCAAATGATCCTGCGGCGGCAACCGAACTTAAAGACAAGGCGGATACTCTTATCGGAACCCTTAAAAGTTTCGGCGTTACTGCAAGAATTGTTGCGATACAGCGTGGCCCGAGGGTTACCAGATATGAAATACAGCCGGCGGCAGGAGTAAAAGTTTCAAAGATAACAAATCTTTCGGACGATATTGCTCTGAATCTTGCGGCGGCAGGCGTGCGTATAGAAGCACCTATTCCGGGCAAGGCGGCTATCGGTATAGAGATACCGAATATCAATCAGGACGTAGTTCCTATCCGTGATATAATTGAAAGCAAAGAGTTCCGTACAGCAAAGAGCAAGCTTGCGTTCGCTGTCGGAAAGGATATAGCCGGAAATATTATTATAGGTGATGTGGCTAAAATGCCGCATATGATAATTGCGGGAACGACAGGTTCAGGTAAATCCGTCTGTACCAATTCCATTATTATGAGCATACTTTACCGTGCAACTCCTGAAGAAGTAAAGCTTATTCTTATCGACCCGAAAATGGTTGAATTTACAACATACAATGGTATACCGCATCTTCTGATTCCTGTTGTTACAGACCCTCGTCAGGCGGCAGGTGCACTCAACTGGGGTGTTCAGGAAATGCTGAGGAGATACAAGCTTTTTGCTGATAATAATGTAAGAGATCTGGGCGGATACAATGAAATGGCGGCGGCAAAGAATATTGAAAAGCTTCCACAGATTGTTATTGCAATTGATGAATTTTCAGACCTTATGATGGCGGCATCAAAGGAAGTTGAGGACGCTGTCTGTCGTCTTGCACAGATGGCGAGAGCCGCAGGAATGCATCTTATTATTGCTACACAGCGTCCGACCACAGATGTTATCACAGGTCTTATCAAGGCAAATATCCCGAGCCGTATTGCACTTACGGTTCAGTCACAGGTGGATTCAAGAACTATCCTTGACACACAGGGTGCGGAAAAACTTCTGGGATATGGCGATATGCTCTATTATCCGAACGGTATGCAGAAACCACTCAGAGTTCAGGGCTGTTTCTGTTCCACAAAGGAAGTAGAATCAATTGTCGGATTCATCAAGAATGAATCTGATTCGGAATACAACAGCGAAATAATCGAGGCTGTTGAACAGAGTATGCCTGCTGAAAAGGGAGAGAGAACTTCTGATTCAGCTGAACCTGTCGGTGATGGCGACGATATTCTCATCGAAAAGGCGATTGACATTGTTGTTGAAATGGGACAGGCGTCCACCTCATCGCTTCAGCGTAAGCTTAAACTGGGTTACGCAAGGGCTGCAAGAATTATTGACGAACTGGAGAACATGGGTGTTGTAGGCCCTTATGAGGGTGCAAAACCGAGAAAGGTTCTTATGTCAAAACAGCAGTGGTCAGAAAGACGAATGAGAAAAAGCGTTCAGGAATAATTTAAAATGGAGAATATTTAAAAATGGCAAAGCGGAAAAACAAAAAACAGTCAGGATTTCTGGCGAAACTCGGAGCAATTGCCGTTATACTTGCGGTCGGGGTATTTGCGGCGGATTATCTTGATATTTTCACGATTGATGACTGGAAGGAACTGCTTGATTTAAAAACAGTCAGTACTGCCGAAGGGGAAGCGGAGATTCACTTCATAGATGTAGGTCAGGGTGACTGTTCTCTTGTTATATCCGAGGGAAAGACACTTCTTATAGATACAGGTGAAAAGGAATATGCACAGGATGTCTGTGACTATCTTAAAGAGCATGACGTTGACAAGCTTGACTATATGCTTCTGACACACCCCCATTCAGACCATATGGGCGGTGCGTCATACATAGTGGATAATGTTGACATTGAGCATATCATAATTCCTAAGGTGCCGGACGATATGACACCGACAACCAAATTCTATGAAAAGTTCCTTACAAGCGTTCAGAACAAGGGTCTGAAACTTACAGCCGCAGAGCCGGGTAAAACATATGAAATAGGCGAATGCAGTCTGGAGATTCTTTCTCCCGTAAAGGACGATTACAGCAATCTGAACAATTTTTCTGCGGCGGCTGTGCTTACACATGGTAAACACAGATTCATGTTTACCGGAGATATTGAAAAGGAAGCTGAGCAGGATATCATAGACAGCGGAAGGCTTGAAAGTGCAGATGTTTTAAAGGTTGCACATCATGGAAGCAACACATCAAGTACGACAGATTTTCTTGATATAGTCAATCCGGATTACGCTGTTATAATGTGCGGAGTTGACAACTCATATAAACATCCGCACAAGAAAATTGTTGAAAGACTGGCTGAATACTGCGACAACATATACAGAACCGATATTGACGGAACAATAGTATTCACATCAGACCAGAATGATATCAAAGTGAAAACTGAAAATCAGGAGAAATAAATGCTGATAATAGAAAGATTTGAAGGAGAAACTGCCGTTATCGAAAATGATGATGAGCATATTGAGATAAGCCGTAAACTGCTTCCGCAGGACGCCAGTGAAGGCGATGTTATAGTAAAATGCGGAGACGGGTATTCAGTTGACAGGGAACAGACGGCGAAAAGACGTGAAAGAATACTGAAGCTGCAAAACAGCTTGTGGAGTTGAAAATGGAAACAGACGTAATTATTATCGGCGGAGGTGCTGCCGGTGCAATGGCAGGGGTTCTCTGCTCTCAGAGGGGAAGAAAAACCATTATCTTTGAGCCTAACGGAAAAATCGGAAAAAAGCTCCTGATAACCGGAAAGGGCAGATGTAATGTTACAAATAACTGCACACCTGATGAACTGCTGAAAAATATTCCGAGAAATCCGAGATTTCTTTACAGTGCATTTTCAAGATTTTCCTCAGCAGATACTATGGAACTTTTTGAAGGATTTGGTGTTCCGCTTAAAACTGAACGTGGAAACAGGGTATTTCCTGTAAGCGACAAGGCGGCAGATATTGTTTCGGCTCTGGACAGAAATCTCAAAAAGAATGGTGTAAGGATAATAAAGGAAAAGGTCACTGATATCATAGTCGGGGACGGCGTCTGCAAGGGTGTTGTGGCTGGAGGTAAACAGTATTTTTCACAGTCCGTTCTTCTTGCAACAGGAGGAAAATCCTATCCCCTGACAGGTTCTGACGGGAGCGGTTATGCTCTTGCAGAAAAGACGGGGCATACTGTCACACCGCTTGAGCCTTCGCTTGTTCCGATTGTATGCAGTGAAAAATACTGTGCTGACATGATGGGACTTTCGCTCAGAAATGTAACACTTTCGCTTTATGACGGAAAAAAGAAGATATACAGTGAACTCGGCGAGATGCTGTTTACTCATTTCGGGGTTTCCGGACCGCTTGTTTTAAGTGCAAGTTCGCATATCAGCAAAATGGAAAGCGGAAGATATAAAATCCTGATTGACCTGAAACCCGGACTTTCTTTAAAACAGCTTGATGCAAGAATACAGAGGGATTTCAGCGAGAACATAAACAGAATTTTCGGAAACTCGCTTTCAAAGCTTCTTCCTGCAAAACTTGTTCCGACAGCTGTAAGACTATCGGGAATTCCCGGCGAAACAAAGGTGAACCAGATAACCCGTGAAGAAAGGCTTGCCTTTGCACAGCTTCTGAAGGAATTTCCGCTGACTGTCAAAGGATTCCGCCCGATAGAAGAGGCGATAATAACCAGCGGCGGAATTAATATTAAAGAGATAAATCCGAAAACGATGGAATCGAAGCTTGTGCAGAATCTTTATTTTGCCGGAGAGATAATTGATACGGACGGCTATACAGGTGGTTTCAACCTTCAGATAGCCTTTTCAACAGCATTCTGTGCAGCTGAAAATTTATAAAACAGGAGTAGAAAAATGGGAATAAATATTGCAATTGACGGGCCTGCCGGTGCAGGAAAAAGTTCCATAGCAAAGGCTGTGGCACATGAAAAAGGATATATATATGTTGATACTGGTGCACTTTACCGCTCGATAGCACTTTTTGCACTTGAAAACAGCCTTGAGGGTGAGAGCCTTGTAAATTCGCTTGATAAAATAAATCTGAGCCTTGAATTCATTGACGGTTCACAGCACGTTATTATGAATAATAACGATATTTCGGACAAAATAAGAACACCGGAGGTTTCAATGAACGCCTCAAAGGTGTCGGCAATTCCTGAAGTCCGCAAATTTCTTTTCGGACTCCAGAAAAAGATAGCAGCTGAAAATAACATCATAATGGACGGCAGAGATATCGGAACAGTTGTTCTGCCTGACGCTGACCTGAAAGTTTTTCTGACAGCTTCCGCTGAAGAGAGAGCAAACCGCAGGTATCGTGAAATAAAGGATATGGACGGTGTGACATACGAACAGGTTCTGGAGGATATTAAAAAGCGTGATTACAGCGATATGCACAGGGACATTGCTCCGCTTAAACAGGCAGAGGATGCTGTTCTGCTTGACACAACAGGAATGACAGTCGATGAAGTCAAAGCCAGACTTATTTCCATGATATCAGAGGTTGAATAAGGAGAGCGGATATTCTCATGAATATATTTTTTAAGGGACTTTATTACTTTGTCAAGGGCATATATTATGCGGCTTACAATATTAAGGTTGAAGGCAGGGAGAATCTTCCTGACAAACCGGGATTTATTATTGCCAGCAACCACAGAAGTTATGCTGACCCACCGCTGCTTGCAGTTACTTCCGGCTGTGCAAAGTTTTCATTTGTTGCCAAGGAGGAACTTTTCAGAAATCCGTTTTTTGGCTGGCTTATAAGAAGACTCGGGGCTTTTCCTGTTGCAAGGGGAAAGGGTGACCTGAAAGTCATTGATGAATCGACAGACAAAATAAAACAGGGCAGAAACCTTGTTATCTTTCCTGAGGGCACACGCAGCAAGGACGGAAAGGTCGGACGGGGAAAGACGGGTGTTGCCCTTATTGCGGCAAAATCAGGTGTGCCTGTTGTTCCGGCAGGAATTGTTTTTGAAGGAAAGCTTCATTTCAGAAGCAGGATTACCATTAAATACGGCAAACCTGTGATGCCGGAGGAGATTCATGTGGGAGATGAGCCTTTACCTCATGAACTGAAAGAGATTAAATCACGCATAATGGGTGAAATAAAAGAACTTGTGGAGGGAGAAGATGGCAGAAATTAAAGTTGCCAGAACAGCCGGATTCTGCTTTGGTGTTGATAGGGCAGTAAAGCTTGTATACAGCGAACTTGAAAAAAGCGGAAAAAAGGTTGCAACGCTCGGTCCTATTATTCATAATGCTGATGTTGTGAATGACCTTAAAAGCAAGGGAGTACGTATTGTTGACAGCGTAAGTGAACTGCGGGAAGGCGAGGAAGCTGTTATCCGTTCACATGGTGTCGGCAAGGAAATTTATGAGGAACTTGAAAAAAAGGGTAATCCTTATATAGATGCGACCTGTCCGTTTGTGGCAAGGATACATAAAATAGTCGGCGAGAAAAGCAGAGAAGGATACTTTATCCTGATAGCAGGGGATAAGAACCACCCTGAGGTTCAGGGGATTGTTAGTCATTGTGACGAAAATTGCTTCGTTTTTAAGGACGAAACGCAGTTAAAAACTTTTTTTAGTAAAAATTATAAAAATTTAGAAAAAAAGCTTGCAATTGTTGCTCAAACAACGTATAATATATTAATATGGGGAGAGTGTTTAAAGGTTATCCCGAAAAACGATGAAAACATTCTCGTTTTTGATACGATTTGCAGTGCGACCTCTCAGCGACAGTCCGATGCAGCTTTGCTTTCAAAAGAGGTTGACATTATGATCGTGGTCGGCGGAAAGAACAGTTCAAACACGATCAAGCTTTATAACGTTTGTTCGGAAAACTGTCTGTCCTATCACATAGAAAATGCGGACGAGCTTTATTCATTAAACCTGAAAAATGCTGAAAAAATAGGCATTACTGCCGGAGCATCCACACCGGCTTATATAATTAAGGAGGTACAAAATACCATGGCTGAGATCTTGGAAGATGACATTAATTTTGAGGAGGCGCTTGAACAGTCTTTCAAAAAAGTACATACAGGAGAGCGAGTTAAGGGCTATATTGCCGCAGTTAATAACAGCGAAGCAATCGTAGATATCGGAACAAAGCATACTGGTTATGTTCCGCTTTCTGAACTGACTGATGACCAGACAAAGAAGCCTTCAGACATTGTTAATGTCGGCGATGAAGTTGATCTTATTGTTACAAAGATTAATGATCAGGAAGGCATAGTTATGCTTTCAAAGAAAAAGGTTGACGAACTTGTTGGTTTCGACAACATTGCTAAGGCAAAAGATGAGGACGCAGTTCTCGAAGGCGTTGTAGTAAACGTTGTTAAGGGCGGAGTTCTTGTTTCTGTTGACGGAGTAAGAGTTTTTGTTCCGGCTTCACAGACAGGTCTTGGAAGAGACAAGAATCTTGATGAACTTCTCAAGCAGAAGGTTCAGCTCAAGATTATCGAAGTAAATGAATCCCGCCGCAGAGCTGTTGGTTCTATCAAGGCTGTTTCAAAGGCTAAGAAGGAAGCTGCTAAGGCTGCATTCTGGGAAACAGCTGAAATCGGCAAGGTTTACAAGGGCGAAGTTAAGTCTATCACAAACTACGGCGCATTCGTTGACCTTGGCGGAATCGACGGAATGGTTCACATTTCTGAGCTTTCATGGAACAGAATCAAGCACCCGAGCGAAGTTGTTAAGGTTGGCGATGTTCTTGAAGTTTACATCAAGGATCTTGACAAGGAAGCTGGAAGAATCTCTCTCGGATTCAAGAAGGCTGAAGATAACCCTTGGGTTAAATTCCAGAACAACTACAAGGTTGGCGACGTTGTAAAGGCTAAGGTTGTTTCTATTACACCATTCGGTGCATTTGCACAGATTATCGAAGGTGTTGACGGTCTTATCCACATTTCACAGATCGCTGACAAGAGAGTTGAAAATGTAAGCGATGTTCTTTCAGTAGGACAGGAAGTTGATGTTAAGATTACAGAAATCGACATCGACAAGAAGAGAATCAGTATCTCTATCCGTGCACTTCTTGAAGATTCAGAAGATGCTGCTGAAGAAACAGAAGAAGCTTGATTTTTCACGCAGAAAAGAAATTTTAATAAAACATTGGGCGAGCATTCTAACTCGCCCTTTGCTTTGCAAAAGAGGGAATAACATTGAGAAGAAAAGTCGGAACAGCGGCTTTGCTGGCATGTCTTATGCTGATATCTGCCGGCTGCGGAAACAGCAGCAGTAAAACAGAATCATCGGAAATAACTTCAGCTCTGGAAACTGCCGAAGAAAATCAGACAGAAACAATCTCTGAAACGGCAGCCGGATCAAGTGAAGGAATACAGGAAAACAGTTCAGAGGGAATTGCACAACAGGAAACAGAAGCAGAGGTAATGGAAGTTAAAGCGGAAAGTCCTGAATTTGAAAACTTTAAGGATAATGTTATAGTGGTCGGTGATTCAATCGCTCTGGGATATGGTGTATATGAGAGGCTTCCGCTTAAAAACGTGTATGCGAAGCAGAGTGTAAGCCTTACAGATATATATGACACTAAATTTGACAGCTATGGTATAGAAGCTCCTGCACTTGACATTCTCGGGGAACTTCAGCCGGAAAATATAATGCTTTCTCTGGGAATTAATGATATTATATCGTATTCAGCGGAAGATTTTACAGATATGTACAGGGAATTTGCAGATAAAGTTCTTGAGCGTACTCCTGTTTCGCAGATTTATATAATGGGACTTTCGCCTGTTGTTGCAAACTGCACTTATGTTAAAAACGACAAGGTAAATGACTATAATGATACCATGGCGAAATTCTTTAAGGATTACAGCAAGCAGATACATTTTGTGAATGCGGCGGCAGTTTTAAAGGACAGTAAAGGCTGTTTGGACAGCAGATATTCAAGCGGTGACGGTATACATCTTACAGGTGAAGCATATGATATGATACTTGATGAAATGCAGAACCAGCTGTTTTAGGTAAATTATATCCAGATATAAAAATAAAAAAGGACGGTGTTAAAACCGTCCTTTAAATTTTAAAATTAACAGCCGCAGCAGCCTGAACGCTTAACAAAAGAGTTGCAGTCTGTACATTCCGGAACCTTAGGGTCAGCCTCATGTGTTCCGATTTTTACCATATCAAGAGTGCAGTAGTCTTCAGTCTCCATGTTGTAAGCACACTGTTTTACTGTGCAGTGAATATTTGAGTTTTTCTTTTTATCCATTATAATCACCTTTTCTGATATAATATATTCTCTTTTTGAGAACAAAATTATTATAACCGCAAAGCTGAAAAAAATACATTAAAATAATTAAAAAACGGTAATGAAGAATTACAAATTATATACAAACGTCCAAAAAGACCGCAATATCATTGACTTTACAATAAAAATTTGTTAAGATTTATAATATGTAAGCATAGCTTCAAATTTATGAATTTTTTAGGGGGAAAAAGAATGTCAGAATTAAATGACAACAACATTCAGAATCAGAAACCTGAATCAACAGGAGCTGAAACAGTAACAGAGAATGTTCAGCCTGAAGTTACTCCGGCACAGCCTGCATATGCTGGTGCGGAAGTTATCAGCGGAGTTGAACCGGTAAAGAAAAAAGGTATAACAGCTGTTATTGTTACTATACTGATAATTCTTGCTGTTCTTGTAGGCGGAAGTGCTGCGGCTTATAATTTCGTTCCGGCTGTAAAGAATAATGTCAAGATGCTTCTGAACGATCCGGAAGATTATTATGCATGGGTCGAAAATGAAAACATGGAAGATACAGCTGATGATATTTCCAAGGCTTATGGCAATCTTACAGCAAAATCTGAAAGCTATATGGAAATCAAGGCAAATCTTGAATCAGCTGCAATTTCTGCACTTATCGAACAGAATGCAGGAGTTTCTCTTGCGGAATCAGGAATAAAGATTCCGGGTGAAATTTCAATTGTAAGCAATTCAAAAATGATTGATGCTGTTAACTCCGGAAGTGCGAAACTTACTGCTGACGGAAAAGATATTGTTACAGCAAATGTGTACTTAAAAGACGGTAAATATTATTACCAGATTCCTGAGCTTTCATCTTCATATATAGCAATTGATATTGCAACACTTCTTGAAACTTCTGCACAGCAGAGTGGCAGCTCAGAAGTTGAAGCACTTACTCCTTTTATTGAGAAGTTTGCAAACGGAAACGCTATTCAGGAGTTCCTTACAGACGACGAACTCAATGAACTTCTTGTAAAGTATTTCGATATAATTTTCAGCAACATTGATGATGTTGACCTTGAAAAGGGTGTCAAGTGCAAAGTCAACGGCGTTGAAATGAAATATAACGAACTGACAGCTGATATTAATGAGGGTACTCTTTACAGCATTATAAAGGACGTTCTCAAGGAAGCAAAGAAAGACAAGACTATTATAAAGCTTGTTGAATCAACAGGTGCAATGACGGCTGATGAATATAAGCAGGCTGTTGAAGGTCTTCTTGACGAGCTTGGCGAATACAATGTTTCCGGCGGTGATTCCATTGCAAAAATGGTAGTTTATGTTGACGGAAAAGGCGATATTCAGGGAAGAGAAATCAAGATTCCTGATGCTGATGATGTTAAGATCAACTATCTTAAAGCAAAAGACGGTTCTGACGAAGCATTTGAAGTAAACTTCTTTACAGCAACTGGCGAAGGCGTTTCAGTTATTGGTGACTTTGAAGAAAAGTCCGACAAGAGAACAGGTGATATCAAGGTTTCTGCTGTAGGCGAAGACGGCTTTGAATTCAATGTTCATGTAAATAACTTTAAAGTTGAAAATGAAGAAAAGGGCTATGTAAGCGGTGAAGTTATTGCTGACCTCTCAGCTTATGACCTTGGTGAACTGAAAATCAATCTTGCAACAGACGGAAAGAGCCAGGAAATTTCAACAGATATCAATGTAAACGGTTCTGCTCTCGGAACAGTTTCTCTGAAATATTCCGACAAGGCAAACGGCGATGTTCAGGCGTTCAGTGATTCTGAACAGGTTTACAATTATACAGAAGACGGTGCAGAACTCCAGCAGTATCTTTCATCTGCAAATATTGAAGGTCTTCTTAAAAATGTAAGCGATGTTATCGGTCTTGACCTTAACTCACTTATCGGCGGAAATCCTTTCAGCGGTATGACAAATGGTCTTATAGGTTCATCAGATGACAGCCTGTTTACAGATGACTCATATACAAATGACACACCTGCTGTAACAGATGATATTGACGATGATTATACTATGCCGGAAGCCGCAGTATATGACTTTTCCAAAATAAAGATTCAGGTTAACGGCAAGGATGTAACATTCCCTGCAAAGATAGACGGTATTCTTGACAAGGTTAATATAGACGTTACAAGCGTTGAACCAAACTGTTCTGAATATTTCTATTCAGAAGACGGAAGTATTTCAGTTTCTGTGGAAAATCAGTCTGATAAGGCGGTAGCTCCTAAGGATTGTGTAATAACAGGTATTTCAGTTTCGGATACATCTGATGTTAAGCTGAGTATAGACGGAATTGCTCCGGGAAGCAAGATAAGTGACGCAGTTGCTAAATACGGATGTAAATTACAGGATCAGAATAACGGATACACTTATATTGATGATTCAGCAGAAAATTCTTATGATGAGATAACTCTGTTCTATTATGACGGTATCATTTATGAAATCGACATTGATACTTATTAATCTGATGTTGTTTTAAAATAAAAACGGGACGCTCCGGAAAGAGCGTCCTTAATTTTTAGGTGAAGTTAATGGAATATATAAAAATCGGGAATGTAAAAATTAAAAGGACAGCCGCCCTTGCACCTATGGCATCGGTAGCTGACAGGGCTTACAGAATTCTCTGCCGTGAATACGGTGCGTGTTATACAGTAAGTGAACTTATTTCTGCAAAAGGGCTTTGCTATAATGATAAAAAAACAGCTGAGCTTTGTACGGTTACACAGGCGGAACGTCCTATGGCACTTCAGCTTTTCGGAAGTGAACCGGAATTTATGAAGAAAGCGACTGAAATATGTATGGCTTATTCTCCGGATATTATTGATATAAATATGGGTTGTCCTGTTCCTAAGGTTGTCAATAACAATTCCGGCAGTGCACTGATGAAGGATATGCAGAATGCGGCAGAAATAGTGAAAGCAGTAAAGAGCGTTTCGGGTGTTCCGGTGACGGTAAAAATAAGAAAAGGCTGGGATAAGGAAAGTGTTAATGCTGTGGAATTTGCCTGTGCTATGGAACAGGCTGGTGCTGACGCTGTTGCAGTTCACGGAAGAACAAGGGATCAGATGTATTCCGGAAAGGCTGACTGGGATATAATAAAACAGGTCAAAGATGCAGTTTCTGTACCGGTTATCGGCAACGGCGATGTTGACAGTTTCCGCAGCTGCATGGAAATGTATGAACATACAGGGTGTGACCTTGTCATGATAGGACGTGCGACATATGGAAATCCCTTTATTTTCAGAGAGATAGAGTGCGGACTTGAGGGGATTCCTTATGAAATGCCGACAGCCGAGGACAGAATGAAAGTCATGCTTTATCATATTAAA
This sequence comes from uncultured Ruminococcus sp., assembly GCA_900554975.1. Taxonomy (GTDB): domain Bacteria; phylum Bacillota; class Clostridia; order Oscillospirales; family Ruminococcaceae; genus Porcipelethomonas. The sequence goes on from USJI01000001.1 coordinate 26,444, forward strand.
ATGATACTCGATATGTCCGGCAGGGAAAACGAGGAACACGCTATGAAAGAGGCAAGAAAACACGCTTCGTGGTATATGAAGGGACTTTATGGTGCGGCGGCATTTCGTGCAAAATGTTACAGCCTGAACACATATGATGATGCATTGCGGCTTGCAGATGAGTTTTTGAAACTCCAGCAGGAAGCGGCGGATACTAATTAAACAAAAAGGACGCTTTATAAAGCGTCCTTTTTTATATTCAGAAGTATTTATCAGATTTTCTTTGAAACAATTTCATCTGTAAGTCTTTCGATAAGTTCAGCAGGTGTCATTGAACCAAGGTCGCCGTCACGTCTTGAACGTACTGAAACAGTTTTTGATTCAACTTCATTATCTCCGGCAATGAGCATATAAGGAGTCTTTTCAAGCTGAGCCTGTCTTATTTTGTAACCCATCTTTTCAGCTCTGTCATCAATAGAACATCTGATTCCGAGTGCTTCAAGCTTTTCGGCAATTTCTCTTACAAACGGCAGGGGTCTGTCCGCAATAGGAATGAAACGAACCTGTTCAGGTGCAAGCCACAGCGGGAATGCTCCGGCATATTTTTCAATAAGCATTGCAAGAGTTCTTTCATAACAGCCGAGTGATGTTCTGTGGATAATGTAAGGACGTTTTCTTGTACCGTCAACATCAATATATTCCATACCAAATTTTTCAGCAAGAAGCATATCTATCTGAATTGTAACGATAGTATCTTCCTTTCCGTATACGTTCTTATACTGAATGTCAAGTTTAGGTCCGTAGAAGGCGGCTTCGTCAATACCTATTTCATAATTTAAATCGAGGTCTTTGAGAATCTTTTCCATGACTGTCTGTGCGTGATCCCACTGTTCAGCAGTACCCTCATACTTGTTGTTCGGGTTTGCCGGATCCCACTGTGAGAATCTGAATGTACAGCCGTCAAGAAGTCCGATAGTACCAAGGAAATATTTTGCAAGTTCCAGACAATCCTTGAATTCTTCTTCAAGCTGGTCAGGACGGAGAATAAGGTGACCCTCGGAAATAGTAAACTGACGTACACGGATAAGACCATGCATTTCACCGCTGTCTTCATTTCTGAAAAGTGTTGATGTTTCGCCAAGACGCATCGGAAGGTCACGATAGGAACGCTGTCTGTTTAAGAATACCTGATACTGGAAAGGACAAGTCATAGGACGAAGTGCAAAGCATTCCTTTGTTTCATCGTCAGGATCGCCCAGAACGAACATACCGTCAAGATAGTGATCCCAGTGTCCGGAAATTTTGTAAAGTTCACGTTTTGCCATGAACGGAGTTTTTGTGAGGAGGTAACCGTGTTTCTGTTCAACATCTTCAACCCATCTCTGGAGAAGCTGGATAACTCTTGCACCCTTTGGGAGAAGAATAGGAAGTCCCTGACCGATGTAGTCAACAGTTGTAAAGAGTTCGAGTTCACGTCCGAGTTTGTTGTGGTCACGCATTTTTGCGTCCTCAAGGGCTTTCAGATGTTCTTCGAGCTGAGATGCCTTAGGAAAAGCTGTTGCATATACTCTTGAGAGCATCTTGTTCTTTTCAGAACCTCTCCAGTAAGCACCTGTACATGAAAGAAGTTTGAAAGCCTTTACAGGTGCAGTTGTCATAAGGTGCGGACCGGCACACAGGTCGGAAAATTCACCCTGCTTGTAGAATGAGATAGGCTCACCTTTGTCAGCGTGTTCCTGACAAAGTTCAACCTTGTATATTTCGCCTTTTTCTTCAAGTGATTTTATAGCATCCTGAGGGGACATTGTATAGCTTTCAAGCGGAATTCCCTCTTTGACAATTTTTTTCATTTCGGCTTCGATTTTTGTCAGTTCTTCAGCTGAGAATGGTTTTTCAAGGTCGAAATCATAATAGAATCCGTTGTCAATTGCCGGACCAATAGCAAGTTTTGCTTCAGGATAAAGTCTTTTTACAGCCTGAGCCAGAATGTGGGAAGCTGTGTGCCAGAAAGTTTTCTTTCCCTCGATGGAATCAAAAGTCATGACTTCAAATTCACAGTCGCTGTCAATAACAGTTCTGAGGTCTTTTACTTCACCGTTGATTTTTACACAACAGGCAGCTTTGT
>USJI01000002.1 GCA_900554975.1 uncultured Ruminococcus sp.
TGATAGCAATCCTCAATGATTTCACGCATCTCTGCATCAATTTCTGCCGCAACGTTTTCAGAATAGTTTCTTCCGCTGCTGAAATCTCTGCCAAGGAACACTTCGTTCTGGTCATTACCGTAAACCATAGGGCCAAGCTTGTCGCTGAAACCATATCTGGTTACCATGCTTCTCGCGATAGCTGTTGCTCTTTCGATATCATTTGAAGCACCTGTTGAGATATCTTCAAGTATAAGCTTTTCTGCAACACGTCCGCCGAGAAGTGTAACGATGTTTTCACGCATTTCCGTCTTGCTTCTGTAAGACTTGTCATGCTCAGGCAGCGACATTGTATAACCGCCTGCCATTCCTCTCGGAATAATAGAAACCTGATGCACCTTGTCCTGTGAAGGGCAATAGTATGTGCTGACTGCATGACCTGCCTCATGATATGAAGTAAGCTTTCTCTCATGCTCTGTGATAATGTGCGATTTCTTTTCAGGTCCTGCAACAACTTTAATTGTAGCTTCCTCAATATCTTCCTTTGTAATAGCTTTTCTGTCTGCTCTTGCCGCAAGAAGTGAAGCCTCGTTTACAAGGTTCTCAAGGTCAGCACCGGTAAATCCGGCTGTAGTTTTAGCAATTGTTTTAAGGTCAACGTCCGGGCCAAGCGGTTTATTTCTTGTATGAACTTTAAGTATCGCTTCACGTCCGCTTATATCAGGATAACCGACAACAATCTGTCTGTCAAAACGTCCCGGTCTTAAAAGTGCCGGATCAAGAATATCACGGCGGTTAGTTGCCGCAATGACTATAACACTTTCATTGCCCGTAAAGCCGTCCATTTCAACGAGAAGCTGGTTAAGTGTCTGTTCACGTTCATCATGACCGCCGCCGAGTCCTGTTCCTCTCTGTCGTCCGACAGCGTCTATCTCATCTATAAAGATGATGGACGGAGCATTTTTCTTCGCCTGTTCAAACAGGTCACGGACTCTTGATGCACCGACACCGACAAACATTTCCACAAAGTCAGAACCCGAAATCGGGAAGAACGGACAGCCCGCCTCACCTGCAACAGCCTTCGCAAGGAGAGTTTTACCTGTTCCCGGAGGGCCGAGCAGAAGAACGCCCTTAGGAATTCTCGCACCGATATCCGAATATTTCTTAGGATTTTTAAGGAAGTCAACTATTTCTTCCATTTCATGCTTTTCTTCATCAGCACCGGCAACATCTGCAAACGTCACCTTTTTGCCCTGGTGATTCTGGTTTTTGATATTGGCCTTGCCGAAAGAGGTATACTTTCCTCCTCCGCCTGCTTGTTTCATCATAAAGAAGAACAAAACAATACCCATTACAAGAAGAAGGACTGTCGGGATAACGGAAATAAGCCATGAATTATCCTTTATCTTTTTATAGTCCTGTTCAAGCGGAGCGTCAGGGTGTCTTTTATTATATTCCGCTCTGTAATTATTTTCTTCTGAATCGGTATCATCAAGGAAAATGCTTACGTTAGGCACTTCATATGTTCTGACCTTATCCTCGCCCTCAAGTGTATATTTGAGTTCGCCTGTTCCCAGATCCAGAGTATAGGATTTTACCTTGTAATCATCAAAATAGGAAATAACCTCAGAATACTGTGTATCCTTTGATGAATCAGTAAGCTTCGGGAAAATAACGAAAAATGCGATTATAAGAGCCGCTGCAACTGCAATATAAGCCGCAATGCCTTTGTTGTTTCTGTTAGCTGCCAATAAATTCACTCCATTTCTTTGCTCATATGTAATATGCTTTTAACGGCATATCCGACGGGCTTTATGTATTATCCGGATTGTAAATGCCTATATAAGGCAGATTCCTGTACTGTTCATTGACGTCCATTCCATAGCCTACAACAAATTTGTCAGGAATAACAAATCCGCAGTAATCGCCGGTTATATCTGCGATTCTTCTGGAAGGCTTGTCAAGAAGTGTACATATCTTCAGAGACGCCGGATTTCTGTGCCCCAGAACTCTTTTAAGGTTAAAAAGAGTAAGACCTGTATCAATAATATCCTCAATAATCACAACGTGTCTGCCGTTTACGCTTGACGAAAGGTCTTTAAGTATCTTGATTTCACCTGAACTTACGGTATTACTATTATAACTTGAAACCACCATAAAGTCAATTTCACAAGGGATATCCATTTCCCTTATAATGTCAGCAAAAAACATAACAGAACCCTTAAGCGGACATATGAGAAGCGGATTTTTATCCTTATATTCCTCAGCAAGTTCTGCCCCAAGCTGTTTTACACGTTCTTTTATATCTTCTGCCGAAAAAAGAACTTCATTAATACTCTGTGCCATTTTCTATCACTTCCTCTGTTTTTACGGATAATATCCGAGTTGTTTCCCCAGTTACCTTTACTCTTTCTGCTACGCCAAAATTTTCAGCATAAATAAGTCCCTCATCATCTGCAAGAAAATAAACTGTATCCCGCTTTTCCGGCGGAACATTTTCATTAAGCAGCTTTTTAACGGACGATGTAAAATTCCGTCCCGAAAGCCTGATTCTGTCCCCGTATCTGCGATTTCTGACCATTATCTTTCCCCGGACTTTATCAAGGTCGATAAGAGTTCCTCCACAGTCTGTTTCCTCAGCTGTCAGGCATTTCCCCTCAAAGAGAAAATTCCTTCCGTTTTTCAAAGGCATCTGAGTATCTTCGGGTTTCTGCCGTTCATGCACAACAGAAATATCACCATTTTTACTGATAACATATATACCTTTTTTTATATTTATCTTTCCGTTTTTTTCAGAAAGACTGCTGACTTCATTTATTTTTTCATATCCCGAAGGGAGTCCGTTTTCGTCCAGAAACTTAGCCGTCATACGCCTTCTAAGGGCTTGAGGATAGCTGTGCGTTCCGGAAAGAACACCGTTTACCAGACATTTTTTATATGATTCCTCTGCGGTTTTTTCAATGAATTCGTTTTCTTCTTTTAAGATATCTCTTTCAGCGGCAAATGTTTTGTAGAATCCGCTGTTTATTTTAAGAATCTCCGGAATTATCCTGTGCCTTATCCGGTTTCTTGTATAATCATCTGAAAGGTTTGTTGAATCAGTCACATAGTCCTGACCCATACTTTCAAGATATTCCTCAACCTGTTCCCTTGTAACGTCAATCAGAGGCCTTATGATATTATCCCTCACAGGCGGTATTCCGCAAAGTCCCTTTATACCTGTTCCCCTTATGAGGTTTAAAAACATTGTTTCGGCATTATCCGATGCAGTATGTGCCGTTGCTGTTTTTCCGCCATTTGCGGTATGCTCCGCAAAATTCATATATCTGATATCTCTGGCCGCTTCCTCGATGGATTTTCCCATCTGTGCGGCTTTTTCAGGAACATTGCAGACAACAACCTTTATAGGAACACCCTTGCTTTCGCAAAGTTTACGGCAGAACATTTCATCTCTGTCGCTTTCTGCCCCCCTGATACAGTGATTTATATGAATAGCGTCAACTTCAAATCCAAACTGCTCCGAAAGGCTGCAAAGCACAAGCAGCAGGCAAACGCTGTCTGCACCGCCCGACAAAGCCACTGTAACCCTGTCGCCTTTTTTTATCATACCGTATGTTCTGAGTGTTTCAGTTACTTTTTCTTTCAGCATTTAACCCTCCGCAGGCGTATTGAAATCCGCATTTGAAAAGCGTGTGAACTGACCGTCCCATATAAGCTTTACAGTTCCTGTATCACCATGACGGTTTTTAGCAACAATACATTCGGAAACATTAGGTTCTGTGCTTTCCTTATTATAATAAGCATCTCTGTAAAGGAACATTACTATATCTGCGTCCTGTTCGATAGAACCCGATTCTCTCAGGTCTGACAGCAAAGGCCGCTTATCCGGACGGCTTTCAACACCACGGTTAAGCTGTGAAAGCAGTATAACAGGAACGTCCATTTCCTTTGCCATAATTTTCAGATTTCGTGTTATTTCGGAAATCCTGAGAACCTGATTCTCTGACTTGATAGTCGAGCCTAAAAGCTGAAGATAGTCTATTACAACAAGTCCCAGACTTTTTACACGTCTGAGTTTTGCCTTTATCTGCTGAACCGTTGTTCCGGCGGTATCGTCAAGGAATATCGGCATATTGCAGAGAACATCAGCACTTGAGGCAAGTCTTACCCAGTCATCGTCCGAAAGGAAACCGCTTCTGAGCTTGTTGGAGTCAACAAGCGCCTCCGTTGAAAGCATTCTTGTAGCAAGCTGTTCCTTGGACATTTCGAGTGAAAACACTGCAACTTCCTTGTTGGAATGTCTTGCAACATTTGTCGCAATATTCAGTGCAAATGAAGTTTTACCCATACCAGGACGTGCAGCAAGTATAATAAGGTCTGATTTATTAAGACCAGTGGTTATCGTATCAAGGAGAGTATACCCTGTTTTTGCACCGAGATACTTTTCCTTGTCAGGGCCTGAAATTTTCTGAAGTCTGTCCCACGATTCAAACACAACATCGCTTATCGGAGTAAGACCCTTAACGTCCTTGCCCTGTCTTATATCAAAAATTTTCTGCTCAGCCGAATCAAGCAAAACCTGGGCTGAACTCTGTCCCATGGAAATCTCATGAAGAAGTTCCCTTGCAACAAGCGCAAGACTCCTTACATAGTATTTCTCGGCAACTATCGTACAATAGCTGTCAATGTTATCCACCGACGGAACCATATTGACAAGAGCCGCCAGATAGTTTCTGCCTTCCTGAGCCGATTCAAATATTTTTTCCTTTACAGCTTCATTCAGAACCGTAATGACATCTGCCCTGATTCCGGAAGTAAACATTCTGAGCATTATATTGAAAAGCTGCCTGTGCTGTTCATTAAAGAAGCTTTCAGGTCTTATCTTTTCAAGTACAACAGAAATGACCGACTGTTCAATCAGGATTGCACCGAGAATAGTCTGCTCTGCTTCAAGGCTGTAAGGCAGTTCCTTATCGGAAAAATCTGTATAATCCATGAATTTCTAAAACTCCGTATTCTCTCAGCCTTCTTCAACTTCAACGGTAACCTTCGCAGTTACACCATTATAAAGCTTGATATCTGCTTCATATGTTCCGAAGTTCTTTATTTCAGTTTTGAGTGTTATCTTCTTTTTGTCGATTTTCTTTCCAAACTGTTTTTCAATCAGTTCAGCAATATTTCCGGAAGTAACAGAACCGAAGAGTCTGCCGTTTGAACCTGCTTTTGCAATAGCCTTGACAGTTTTTCCGTTTATTGCAGCTGCAATTTCCTCAGCTGTCTGTTTTTCAACATCTTTCTTATGCTGAACTGACGCTTTCTGTCCGTCCAGAAGGTTCATGTTCTTTGCTGTTGCCTCAACAGCAAGCCCCTTTCCTATAAGAAAATTTCTTGCATATCCGTCAGAAACGTTTTTCACTTCGCCTTTTTTTCCTGAGCCTTTAACGTCCTGTAAAAAAATCACTTTCATTATTTTGTCCTTTCCTCATCAATCGCTTTTAATTGCCTCGATAAGCATTTTCTTTGCTTCATCAAAAGAAGTGTTTTCCAGCTGAACTGCCGCCATAGTCTGGTGACCGCCGCCGCCCAGCTTTTCCATTATCACCTGAACATTAAGTATTCCAAGCGATCTTGCCGAAATGTTTGTGACATTTCCGGTCTTGTATATTACAAATGATGCATCAACATTTTCTATGCTGAGAAGCTCATCTGCCGCCTGTGGTGCAATTATTCTTATATCATCCGACTGCATTCGTGCAACCGCAATTGCACAGCTTCCTATAATCTCCGCATCTGAGATAAGTTCGGATCTTTTCCTGTAATCCTCTATTGAGCTTGTAAAGAAACCCTTTACCTTAATGGTATCCGCTCCGCACTTTCTGAGATATGCCGCTGCTTCAAAAGTTCTGACACCGGTTTTCATAACGAAATTTTTGGTATCAAGTGTAATTCCGGCAAGAAGCGCCTCGGCTAACACCTGCGGAACAAGGTTTACATTCTTAAAGTACTGTATCATTTCCGACACCATTTCTGATGCGGAAGATGCATACGGTTCATGATAGAAAATAACCGCATCATCAATGAAATTGACAGACTTTCTATGATGGTCAATGACAATTTTCTGTCCAGCCATTTCATATAGCTTACGGCTTTCAACAAGGTCTGCATTGTGAGTGTCCACTATAATAAGCAGGCTGTTATCCGAAAACCTCTGTTCAGCCTCTTCCGGAGAGATTATAAGGTCATCATATTCTTTCTGAATACTGCTTACAAGCGAATGTGACAGATTCTTTTCAAAATCGACAACATAATAAGCCTCTTCGCCTATCATTCTTATTGCTCCTGCAAGACCTGTTCCCGAACCAACTGCGTCGAGGTCAGCAAACCTGTGTCCCATGATGAACACCTCGCTGCTGTTATGTATAACCTCCTGCACCGCATTTGAAATGATACGTGACTTTGCCTTTGACTTCTTTTCAACGCCCTTTGCAACGCCGCCGTAAAACTTGAATCCGTTTTCGGTCTTTACTGCCGCCTGATCGCCGCCTCTTCCAAGGCACATATCAAGAGCCTGTTTAGCGAAAGATTCGCTTTCTTCCAGTGTGGAAGCTCCCCTTCCGACACCTATCGAAAGAGTTATAATGTTGCTCCTGTCACCGACAGTAATATTTCTTGCGTTGTCAAGTATTTTAAACTTGGAGTTTATAATCTCGCATAAGTGCTGTTCTTCTATAACAGCAATAAATTTATCATGACTGAGTTTCCTCAGAACACCTGTTGTCCTTGACATAAATTCCTCAAGGAGCGTTTCTGTTGAGGCAGCAACCTGTGCTTTTTCACTCTCTTTGAAATTCTGGAGAACGTCCTCATAATTGTCTATAACAAGCAGAATTACCGAAGGACGGGTTCTCTTGTATTTGCTGAAAAGCTCTGCGAACTCCGAAATATCCGTAAAGCTGATATAGATAAGCTTTGTATCGTTCTTTTCGACAGGAATTGATGAAACCTTGTAAAGCTTTCCGTTATATTCAGTCTTGGTGATTCTGTCTGTAAAAAGTTCCTTTATATCAAGATCAAGAGCTCTTGCAATATCAGTACCGAAAATTTCATGGTCATCGATAAGCTGACTGCTGAATTCCCTGTTACACCATAAAACGACATAATCCTCATCAACAATAACAGCCGGAGTTTCAGAATAATACATTATTTCATTTTCAGCCACGCCGACAGATTCATTAAGTTTTGCAATGAATTTTATCGAATTTCTCTGTGCCATAATTATCTCTGCGATAAGCACAGCTGAAAAAACAACTGCCGGAACAACAGCGAGAATGAACCGCCGAGTACTGTATTCCTCAAGCATTACAGCAGAAAAAACGCTTGATATAACCAGCAGCAGTGCCGCCGCAACAAAACTATAAGGAATTCTTTTCTTCAACAGATTCACCTCCGCCTCTTTAAACTGAAAATCAGATCTCCATAATAATTGGAAGTATCATAGGACTGCGCTTTGTCTTCTCATAGATATAATCTGAAAGTGCATCACGCATTCTTGTTTTAATGGAATTCCATTCCCTAAAGTCCTGAACTGTACACTCGTCAAGAGTATGTCCCATAAGATTTTTAGCGTTATCTATAAGTTCCTCAGATTCCCTTACATAAACAAATCCTCTGGAAATAATATCCGGCCCCGAAACAACGGTATTTGACGCCTTGTCAATTCCCACAACAACTATGATAAGTCCGTCCTGTGCCAAATGCTTTCTGTCACGGAGAACTATTGAACCAACGTCGCCTACACCCAGACCGTCAACAAGTACACGTCCGGCAGGAACCTGTGAAACGATATTCATTTTTGTACCGTCAGTTTCGATAACGTTTCCTATTTCCGCAATTATAATGTTTTCCTTCGGCATTCCGAGAGAAAGTGCAAGTTCAGCGTGTTTTTTAAGATGCTTGTATTCACCATGAACAGGAATAAAGAACTTAGGCTTTGTAAGTGCCTGTATAAGTTTAAGCTCTTCCTGACAGGCGTGTCCTGAAACGTGTACCTCATACATCGCTTCGTATACAACCTCAGCACCCGATTTCATAAGTTCGTTGACTACCTTTGTAACATACTTTTCATTTCCCGGTATCGGAGTAGCTGAAATTATGATAAAGTCCATCGGAGTGATGTTTACCTTTTTGTGGTCGTTCATAGCCATTCTTGTAAGTGCTGACATAGGTTCGCCCTGACTTCCGGTAGTTATAAGAACTATTTCGGAACTGTCATAACGGTTCATCATGTCAATATCAATAAGAACGCCCTTAGGAACAGAAAGATAGCCAAGTTCTATCGCCGTTGTGATAACATTTATCATGCTTCTTCCGAATACTGCAACCTTTCTTCCGTATCTCTCAGCACAGTTGAGTATCTGCTGAATTCTGTGTATATTTGATGAGAAAGTCGCAATAATGATTCTTTTTCCGTCTGCTTTTTTAAACAGTTTTTCAAAAGATTCGCCGACTTTTCTTTCAGACTGTGTATATCCCGGACGCTCAGCATTTGTCGAATCCGCCATAAGTGCAAGAACGCCCTTGCTGCCGAGTTCACCGAAACGTGTAAGGTCGATTATTCCGCTGTTTATCGGGCTGAAATCTATCTTGAAGTCGCCGGTGTGAACGATAACTCCGGCAGGAGTGTGTACAGCCATTCCCACTGCATCAGGAATTGAATGGTTTACTCTTATGAATTCAACCGCCATACAGCCCATCTTAACTGTTTTTCTCGGAGCGGTAACATTCAGGTTTACCTTTCCCTCAAGACCGTGTTCACGAAGCTTTCCTTCAACAAGTCCCAGTGTAAGCTTTGTTCCGTAAACCGGCACATTTATCTTTTTAAGGAAATAGGCAAGTCCGCCGATATGATCTTCATGTCCGTGAGTAAGAACGATACCACGAAGTTTTTCCTTGTTTTTCTCAACATATGTGAAATCCGGAAGAACGATGTCAACACCCGGCATTTCCGCATCAGGGAAAGCCATTCCGCAGTCGATGATAAACATATCGTTACAGCATTCTATAACTGTCATATTCTTTCCGATTTCATTAAGTCCTCCGAGAGGAATTATTCTGACAGGAGTTCTTCTGACTTCTCTTTTCGGCTTTTCGTGTCCTGTCTTTTCACGCTGTTCTGATTTCACTGCCGGTACGGCAGAATTTTTTCTCTGAACTCTCGGACGTCTGAATTCTCCCTTTTTAAATTCTCTTTTCTTGTCATACGGTTTTGTCTGATTATTTTCCACTATATTACCTCGCTTTTCTTTTTCCGGTAACTTATTCATCGACTATTTAATTTTTTTCATATGGTATGATAGAACTGTAAAATAAAATTAAATCCGCCCGTCGTGTAAGGCTTGAAATAAATTCATGCTGTCATTGCTTAGAAAAAATAAATAATAAGTCTTAAGGCTCACGCACAGAGATTATGCGGCATCACCTTAAACACATTCTGCCTTTCATAGCTTTAATGTTTCGTTATTCCGGATTTTTATGTAGTTGTTTGATGTCCGGACAGAACACCGTATAAGCCGACACCCTGTTCCCTGTTTCAAATCGTTCACTTCAGAGAACAGAACCCATACGGTTTCTCCGGTTAATTCAGATTTTTTTCGTTCCGAATCTGATATATTATTTAAGGCACAGACTTATGCCATTAAAACAAAATTAAAAATATACAAGCAATATACCTCTGCTTATAAATATACATATTAATTATACGCAAACTGCTTGAAATTGTCAAGAAAATTTTGCACTAATAAATCTGTTTAAAACCTCTTATTTTTTAAGGAAATGCCTATTTGTCAGCTGTTTTTCAGCTTTTCTTCAATTTTTCCGCATAATTCAGCTGCTGTTTCCATGTTTCTGCTTTCTATCTGTAGCCAGAGTCCCCTTCCGGAAGATGAAGGCTGCATCACAACCCTGTCGTTTTTGCCGGAAAAAGTTGTTCCTCCGGGGGTTGTATTAGCCTCCCAGTGATTAAGAATACTGTCAACCTTTTCACTGCTGAGTTCCACAAACTTTTTTGTAACATAAAAATCCGGAATAAGCGGGGATACATCTTTCAGACTTACATTTTTCTTTGTAATCACAGAAATGAATTTTACCGCAAGATACAGCCCGTCAAGAGTGAAATTCTGTTCCCTTGCAAGTTTTCTGCCCTTGTCGTCAGAATAGCCGTCGGAATTTTCAAAATACCTGTAAACCTTACAGCCGAACTTTGCCGCAAAATTATCCGCTGAAAACGGGAACTCAAACGGAAGTCCGACGTCTTTACCATTCTCAAAAAGGTCAAGACAACATATGAATATCAGCTTTTCATATGACAGAAATCCGCTTTTTTCCGAGTAAACCGATGCTTTTGTTCCGTCTGCACTCAGCTGGATGACCAGTTCTTCATTACCGGTTCCGTTAAAATGTATCTTCGGCAGAACCGCCGCCTTTCCTATTCTTACAGAATAAGGACATTTTTCGGGAACAGCCGCTTCTATATGCTGTCTGTAAACCTCACGGAATCCCTGACCGTCCGTAACAGTCCCCTCCTCTGGCATATCCTCCGGAAACTCATGATGACTCAGCTTTTTATTTATACGGTCCTGAGTGTCACAGTCAAGGGGAAGTCCGCCTTTGCTCCTTACCTCTATTTTCATAAGCGGTTCGTCCTTGATATAAAGGCAAAGATCACAACCTGCAAGACGTGATGCAAAGAATACTTCCGTTTCAAGGCATTTTCCAAGCAGTATGACATCAGAGCCCATGGCAATTATCCCTGCACATAAAGCCATTTCTGCCATTCTGGACATTCCGCTTCTGCCTACAGCAATGCGTCCGGAGCATGATGCCGCCGCCATTCCTGTAAAAACGGCTTCTTCGGGCGACATAGTACCTATAATTTTATTTTCCTGCAATATCGGTTTCATTTTTCCATTCCCCTTTCAGCGGTTACCTGTAGCAATGCAATAAAATAATCGAAGTATCTTGTTGTATTGCTATATGTACTATTATTGTCTGCAACAGCCTGACTTTATTCGCTTTTCACATATTTTCGCAAAATTATAAGTCCTGCAATGTTCGGCAGAGCCGTTGAATATGTCAGATACTGTCCAGACAGCTCTTAGCTCGGCAAGCGAACCGATAAATGCAAAGAAAACAAACAATATCTTGTAAAACGGTACTCCGCACCTGCCGAACAGATATCTTACGGAACATTCTCCGCAGTAAAACCAGCTGATAAGCGTTGCAAATGCAAAAAGCGAAACCGAAACCGACATAAAAACAGGTGCGGCATTACCCATAACCGTTCTGAAAGCCTGTGTAACAAGTACAACACCGTCCCTGCCCGAACCTGAAACACCGCTTGAAAGCACCGCAAATGCAGTAAGTGAACAGCATATTATTGTATCAATGAAAACCTCCGCAACTGCCCATAATCCCTGTCTGTGTGGGTCCTGATTATCCGATGCTGAATGGAGAAGCGAGGAACTTCCAAGCCCGGCCTCATTTGAAAAAACACCTCTGCGAAGTCCTGTGCTGATACACCTTTTAACTGCCGCACCGCAGATTCCTCCGCCTACAGAACTGACACCGAATGCACCTGTGAAAATATTTTTTATTGTATCAGGCATATTGCTCCTGTTTTTTATTATAATTACTACTGAGGCTGAAATATAAACCACAGACAATATCGGTATCAGGTACTGCGATGCCTTTCCGATTCGCTTTATACCTCCCGAAATGACGGCAAATGCCAGAGCGGCACAGACTGTACCTGTGACAAACGGTGAAACCCCGAATGAATCTGACAGGGACGATGAAATCGAATTCACCTGCGTCATATTTCCCATTCCGAAAGATGCAAGAACGCAGAATACCGCAAACAATACAGCCGGAAATTTTCTTCCGGTTCCCCTTTCGAGGTATTCCATCGGCCCGCCGCACCAGCAGTCACCCTGCTTTTTCCGGAATATTGTCCCGAGATAATTTTCAGCATAAACGAGAGCCATTCCAAGAAATGCGGATACCCACATCCAGAATATCGCTCCCGCTCCGCCAAGGGTAAGTGCCGTTGCAACCCCTGCTATATTGCCTGTCCCCATAGTTGCCGCAAGAGCAGTTGACAGCGTCTGAAACTGCGATATGCTCCCTCCGTCGGAATTTTTTACAGTTGATTTTTCCTTAAACAGTGAGCCGACAGTATTTTTGAAAATATGCCTTATTCTGAATATCTGGAAAAATTTCAGCTTTATACTGAAATACAGTCCTGTGCCCAGCAGAAGAATAAGAAGGAAATCACTCCACACAATCTTATTTACAGTTTCAAGTAATTTGTATGACATTTTATTCGCCCCTTGTTGCCTTGATTTCGCTTTTGTGATATAATATAATAATAGTGCTTATACGAACAAGTTCTGAAAAGGAGAATAGTTATGGAACATTATTACAGTGCAGACCCGGACTGTCTGAAACCGATATGGGTTATCATTGCTGTTGCATATATCGTCATCATAGCCCTGTCAGCAGCTTTTCTCTCCTCTATAAAAATAATTATGATTCCGCTTATTATTATATGCACTCTGCTTGGACTTTTCTTTGCGTTCATATACCTTCCGAGATATATAAGAAACCTGAAATACTGCATAACAGACGGAAAAATCATAAAGGAAAGCGGATTTTATTTTCACAAAAAGCAGATTATAAGGCTTGACAAGGTTCAGTTCACATCGTCTGTATATTCACCATGGAAAATCCTGCGAAGCCTTAATCTTATCATTCTCTATGCATACGGAGGATTTATGGTAATTATATTTTTAAATAATGATAAGTTTGCTGAGCTCAAAACTTTCCTGTAATCTTCAGAAAGGAAATCTGCTATGAACCTTTACCGAGAACACCCTCTTAAAATATTCAAGCATACCGGTAAATATATCTGGGTACTGATTTTCCCGATTATACGAATTATACAGAAACTTTCCCTTGACCTTGACAGCCTTGCCGAATGGTTCAGCGGTGTTTCATATACACTTGCACTTTTGGTACTCATTTTACTGTTCGGTTTCTTCAGGTGGTACTTTCTGTTTTTCCGGTTCGGCGAAAAGGGAATAACAGTCCGCTCAGGCTATTTTATTGTAACTGAAACGTTTATCCCATATGACAGCTTTTCAACTACAACCACAGAAGCGAGTTTCTATCTCAGACCATTCAAGGCAACAAGATTCCGTGTCAACACCTGTTCCGGAATATTTGGAAAATCAAATATTTCCCTTCTTATAAGACGGCGTGACCTTGACGGTCTGCACGGACACATCCCGACCGTTGACCCGAAAAATGACCAGTTTTCAAAGACAAAGCCAAAAGCCTTGTTCATGGTAATATTTTCGCTTATATTTTCAAACAGTATTTCGGGATTTGTATATATAATCCTCTTTCTTTTCCAGACAAGACAGATTACCATGGATCTCATGCAGAATGAATTACAGAACTTCATTCACTTAGCCGACTCACTGACCGTCCATATCGCTCTTAAAATCCCGTCAGGTGCACTGGTTATCATGATAGCACTTGCGGCCACATGGCTGCTTTCATTCATTCTGAACCTTTTAAGATACGCAAGGTTCACCATGTATGATGACCCGAATTCACTGAAAATACAGATGGGTGCAATCACACGCAGGTCATATTTCATAAACCACCACAAAATAAACTATATTGATATAAGACAGAGCCTTTTAATGAAAATATTCCGCCTGTCGTCAATACACATAAGCTGTTCTGGATACGGCAATCAGAAAAATGAACTTCCGGTTCTTTTTCCGATTTTGATGCCGAAACAGGAAGAAAATCTTCTTGACCTTCTCAAATTCAAAAAATACAAAAAAATAAAACGTAAAAACCATAACCCTGATGAATATTACAAAAGCCCGAACAAAAAGGCTTTAAAAACATACTGCGGAATTCCGTCATGTATCATTCTGCTGATTGCAGCTGCTTCCGTTATTGTATGGCTTTTATACCCTTCATTTTCAGACATGATTCTTTTTGTAACAATAATGCTCGAAATACCTTTTGTATGGTTCGTCATAGTAAAGATAACAGCATTTTTCTCCTCGGGCGTTATAATTGAAGATAATTTCTGCTATGTAAAATATTCACGCTTTTTTGCGTTTCATACAATACTTGTCGAAAAGGATAAGCTTGTGAAAGTTCAGATAGTTCAGGATCGTTTTGACAAAAAGTCTGGCAGATGCCGCCTTGATTTTTATTTCAGTGCGGAAAATCCAAAAATAAACAAAATAAAAGGCATGAACATAGAAGATGCAAAAATGATAATCGAAAAATTTCATATTAATGAAAATTAAAAAGCTGACGCTCAGAAATAAGAGCGTCAGCTTTTCTTCAGCTTAATAATCAGTTATGTTCCTCAAGAACGTTGATATTGTTCAGGTTCATACAGAGGGCAAGTCTTGCCTTGTCTTTATATTCAGGTTTTACCATGTAATAAAGATAATATTCCATAAGATTGAAAATATTTGCTGTCCTTCCCTCAATCTTGAACTGCCTGAATCCCATAGGAACATATTTGTTATAAATATCCTCCGGAGTAATATGCGTTGAATGCTGTCTTACGTCCACAGCATCGTAATACATATAAGGACATTTCTGAATATACTCATCATCTATACCGTAATCAGATGCACGAAACGGTTTATTCGGTTTTTTCCTGATATGTTCGCAAAGTGCTTTCTGGGTACGTCCGATATCATTGTAATGCTTTACACGATTCGGACAGTTCGGCTGACAGCAGGCGTTTATAAGTATCTCACATTTTTCCTTGTTTTTCACCTGTTCAAGCAGGTCGAATTTATTATTGAAATCATAATCAAGAACCACTATGTCATAATCTTTGTCAGATTCTTCATTAAGCTTGTTTATATCCGTTATTCTTTTGCAGGTTGAACTTGTTATCTTATACTTCGGATAATTTTCTCTTATGTACTGTTCAAGAATCGGCGAAACAACAATAACACCATTCATGCCGTTATGTGCAGTTCTCAGAATGAAATTACAGAAATCGTCTTTCAGGTCATGTTCCATTATAACAGGATTGGAAAAGGTAAACCTCAGCGGTATACCCATATCATTAAAGGTTTTGACTACCGTTCTTACATAACTGCGGTCGCAGATACCTGCCATAAGTCTTCCGCCGTTCCACAAAGACTGCGGAAACGTTCCGTAAATTGAGCCTATCTCAATATCATCATAAAAATACTCCGGACAGTTTTTCATCATTGCAAGAAAAACCCTGTTAAAGCGGTAATGCACTGCAAAATCAGGCAGATGGAACTTTATACTCATAAAATTTCTCCTTAAAATTCAAAATTCATACATTTATCTATATTATACAGCCACGCAGCAAAAATGTCAAGAAATGTGTAGAATATCACAAAAGCAGGTCATAAAAGCCCTGCCATTCATGATTACATTATATTTGAAAACTTGGGAATCTCGCTTTCTATTATCCATTCAAGCCCCGATTTCACATTCTCATATTCTGCATTAAGCTCGTCATTATCCTTTTCAATAAGTGGACGAAGCCTTGACATTGATGTCTGGACACTTGTTATCTTGTCGTTTCTGACAAAAATGCTTGCAAAGGTGTGATATCTTTCCCATTCCTGTTCAAGTTTTCCGACAGCTTCAATTGCCATTTGCGTATCGCCCGCATCTGAATATTTTTTTGTTTCTTCGAGCATATCAATCACACGGTCGGTCTTATGGTCGAGCACGAATATTCCTGCCACCCCAAGAATAATTATCGCAGCAATTATCCCTATACTTATCTTAATCCTTACCATATGGCTCTCCTTTTTTCACAAGGGTATAATCCCCGCTTTTATCTGCCATAAGCATAAAAACGTCTTTTTCCGAAAGGTGTTTTCGTTCCAGAAGGTCGGTTATCCACTGCTTTTTCAGTCCGCACTCTGCAAGACCCTGCTTTACAATTTTTCCGTCCGCAATGAGCATCACCGGCGGGTCAGATGATTTGCCGTCAATCTTCATATCCTGATTCTTCACATTCCTCTGAGGGAACTTTTCATAAACCGATACACTTCCGTTCGTTTCAACAACGGCA
This sequence comes from uncultured Ruminococcus sp., assembly GCA_900554975.1. Classification (GTDB taxonomy): domain Bacteria; phylum Bacillota; class Clostridia; order Oscillospirales; family Ruminococcaceae; genus Porcipelethomonas. The sequence continues at coordinate 16,148 of USJI01000002.1, forward strand.
AACTGCACATCGCTTATATTAAAGATACTGTTCCCCCGAAGTGCAGTCATAAGGTCATCGACAGAAAAACGCAGTTCCTTCATGACATTCTGATCAACCACGCCTTCTCTTATGATTATTTTCGGCGAACCGGAAACTATGTGCCTGAGCCGCTTGGATTTGAGAGTAGCCCATGACATGAGAACTTCAAAGCAGACAAGCGAAAGTATCGGAAGAATTCCCATAGCAAGCGGTATATTAAGATCTTCCAGCGGCAGTGTCGCAATATTTGAAACCAGAATGGTTATAACAAGTTCAGAAGGCTGAAGCTCGCCTATCTGACGTTTTCCCATAAGCCTTACAGAAAAAATAACAATGATGTACAAAATAATTGCACGAATAAAAACAATACTCATAAATTCAGCCTCCGAATGTAGTTTATACATTTTCAGCTGTGGTATTCAGAAAAATACTTTTTTATTTGTTTTGTGAAAAAATTTTTCTGAATATAAATCTTACAAACGGGCCGACAAAGAATATCTGCAAACAATAT
>USJI01000003.1 GCA_900554975.1 uncultured Ruminococcus sp.
GATTCCCTTGATGATGTCAGCGGCAGATGCAGCTGACTCGATTTCACGGATACTTCCGTCTTTTAAAGTAAGTTTAATCATGTTTATGCTCCTTTTTATTTATGCTTTTACCTTTTGAAAAATAATAAACGCCCCTCAGACATAAAAAGTCCAAGGGGCGTGATAATACGCTGTTCCACCCTTTTTCACAGAATTGCAGCAATTCTGCCTCAAAAGCCGTTTTATAACGCAAACGAAACGCCGGGTATTAACCGGACTCAAAAGGCGGTGTATTCAGAATCTGCTGCGGTTTTGCTTTCAGCCGGTGACAAAACCTCTCTTTGGCAAGCCTATGATAATGAATCTTCCTTTTTCAAAGCTTTGTAATATTTTCTTTAATGAATATGCTAACACAAATTAAACTCTTTGTCAAGTGGTTTTCAAAATATTTTATGAATATTTTTAAGAAAGATACAAAAAATAATTGCGAAAGGATGTGCATTTTATGGTAACACAGAAAGAATACGACCAGATGAGCAAGAAAGCTTCTCCGAATTCAAAAAGCTGGATAAACATTCCCATGGCTTTTCTGGTTGGCGGCTTGATATGTACTCTTGGTGAAGTTATACTGAATATTTTTACTCATTTTGGTGCTGAAAAGGAAGCTGCCGGAGCATGGGCATCTATTATCCTGGTATTTTTAAGTGCCCTGTTTACGGGACTGGGAATTTATGAAAAACTTGCCAGACATGCCGGAGCAGGAACTCTTGTACCGATAACAGGCTTTGCAAATGCGGTTGTTTCATCAGCGATAGAGTCGAAGTCAGAAGGATATATTCTCGGTGTCGGAGCAAAGATATTTACAATAGCAGGTCCGGTTATACTTTATGGTACAACAGCATCTGTGATATATGGTCTTGTGTATTATTTTACAGGTCTTTTCAGATAAAGCAAGGGACGCTTTTAAAAGCGTCCCGTTATTTGTTTTTAAGATAAATCTGCAAAAGACCATTCAGCATAAGCTCGTCATCAATCGCTATTTTATGTGTACAGTAAGGAATGATACAGCCTGCCAGACCTCCGGTTGCGACAGCATCAGCTTTATATCCCAGTTCGGCTTCTATTCTGTCAATAATTCCGTCCAGACTTGCGGCAGTACCGTAAACAGCACCGCTTTTCATACAGTCAGTGGTGTTTTTTCCTATGACCTTTTTCGGCGGTTCAACTGCAACCTTGTGAAGCAGGGAAGTGTTCTGCGTTAACGCACTCTGAGCAGTGTTTACACCCGGCATAATCATTCCGCCAATGTAATGTTTATCTTTGTCGACTACATCAACAGTAGTTGCTGTTCCAAGGTCAAATATAATAAGCGGTGCTCCATAGTAATGAAGTCCTGCAACAGCACCGACAACACGGTCAGCACCGAGCTGAGCAGGATTGTCAATAACGATACTCAGTCCTGTTTTTGTTCCGGGGCCTACTGTCATAACTTTAGTACCTGTAATTTTTTCTACGGCAGTTGCAATGTTTTTTGTAACTGCCGGGACAACAGATGCCATAACAGCTCCATTAATATTTTTCGGCGATATCCCGTATATTTCCAGAATGTTTTTAAAGATTATAGCAAATTCAAGTACTGTCTGGTTATGGCTTGTGGAAATTCTCTCCACAAAAACCATTTTTTCATTTTCAGCACACCCTATAACAATGTTAGTGTTTCCAATATCGATTGTAAGTATCATAAATTTTCAGAATCTCCTTATTTTGCCTGTATAAATGACTGTACCCAGTAACTTCCATATTCAGAATCAGCATCATAATAATAGCCTATACCGATGTTGGTGAAATCAGGGTCAAGTATATTTTTTCTGTGACCTTCAGAATTCATCCAGCCTTCAACAACCGCTTCAGGTGTTGTGTAACCAGCGGCAATATTTTCTCCTGCATATCTGAAAGCGATATTTTCGTCTGTCAGAAGCTTTGACCATGCTGTTCCGTCAGGTCGTGTATGGCTGAACAGTACGGCTGTTTCTGTTGCTCTTTTGTCAGCCATTCTGCAAAGAGAACTGTCAAGTTTAAGAGAATTCACTCCGGCCTTTTTGCGTTCAGCATTGACGAGTTCAAGCACACGGTTTATTTTGGTATTCTTTTCTTCCTTGTCCTTTGAAACTGAGCTTCCCGATTGTTCAGCGAGATACTTTGAGAGGAATGAAGCATCTCTTATTGTTACTGTTCCGTCTCTGTCTGAATCTGCAAGGAATGTATTGAAATCAGTCGGATAAGCAGCTGTTCCTGCCGCACATCTTCCTATATATGACGCATCTCTTACATCAATTTTTCCGTCCATATTTGCATCGCCGCAAAGTCCTATTTTAACAGAAAGAGAGGCTGTTGAACTTCCCTTGCGGTATGATACATTGTAATCTGTCTTACCGGAAACATACATTGACTCCGGAGAATTTCCGGCGAAGTCAATTTTTGAGCCGTCTGACAAATATCCGTTTGCATTTGCACCGAAGTCCGAATACCGGAAAGAGGTTTCATCGGAATAATACCAGCGGTTGTTTTTCTGTACAGTATAATTTACCGCTGATGCCGCAAATGAAACGGAAGATAATATGCACGTTGCCGAAACAGCCAAGCTTAATAATTTACTTAAACGTTTCATATTTACCTCCTGACTACCCGTTAGCTTAAAAATACATTCAGTGATGCCGATGATTTGATTTTCAAAAAATAGTTAAAAATAACAATCGGTAAAAACCAATGTTGAAAAAAACTATGCAATACGTTCATAACTCTATATTTAAATTATAAATCCTTTATACTGTTTTGTCAAGTAAAAAAGAACTGCCAGTTTTTGTGCAATCTTAATGCAAATGTAAATTATTGTAATTTTTTTCAAAAATCCTTGACAATTCAGAAATATTTTGCTATAATATTCACATAAGAGTTTAAGTTTATTTGGAGTTCTGTCCGGGAGATTTTATATGCGTTATTCAAAGCAGCGAGAGCTTATTTTAAATACTGTATTGCAGAATAAGATTCACCCGACTGCTGACGATGTTTATAAGCTTCTCAGGGACGAATATCCGGGGCTTAGTCTTGGAACAGTCTACCGCAATCTTAATTTTCTTGCGGAACATGATATGCTGAAAAAAATAAATGTGCCTAACGGTTCGGACTGTTTTGACGGGACTCTGGCAGAGCATCAGCATCTTGTCTGCGTAAAGTGCGGAAAGGTTTATGACGTTTCAATTCCGGAGATAAATAATATCGAAAATAATGTTTACAGGCGGACTGGTTTCCGCATAAATGTTTCTTCACTTGCATTTGAAGGGGTTTGTTCTTCATGTGCAGATGAAAAGGATAAATGACAAATTGTTTTTTACAAATTACAGATACTTGACTGAAAATAGCAGTATCTTCTTTGTTTTTTCTTTCTCTATACCACACAAGCAAAAAGGCGTCCTTTTACAGGGCGTCTTTTTGTATATGCATGAATAAATATGGCGGAGTATCTTTTGGATACCCCGCCTTTGAAAACGTTTAAACCATAAGTTCGCATACAAGATTTGAAAATTCAACAGGGTCTTCAACCGGCATACCCTCAATCATGAGAGCCTGATTATAAAGCAGCTTGCTGTATTTCTCAACCTTGTCCTTGTCGGATTCATAAAGCTTTTTAAGTGTTTCAAAAACAGGATGTTCAGGATTTATTTCCAGAACCTTGTTAGCTTCAACCTTCTGGTCGTTAGGCATAGCGTTAAGAACCTTTTCCATTTCAACAGAAAGTTCACCATCAGATGTCAGGCATACAGGGTGAGTTTTAAGTCTCTTTGAAAGTCTTACGGATTTTACCTTTCCGCTGAGCTTTTCTTCCATGAACTTAAAGAGATCTTTTGCTTCTTCTTCCTTATGCTTGATTTCTTCCTTTTCTTCCGGAGTATCAATATCAAGGTCACCGGCTGAAACTGATTTGAATTCTTTTTCATTATATGCACCGAGCATCTTTATTGCGAATTCGTCTATGCCGTCTGTAAAGTAGAGTATTTCATAACCCTTGTCCTTGACAAGTTCTGTCTGAGGGAGATGGTCAATTCTTGCAATGCTGTCACCACAAGCATAGTAAATGTACTTCTGGTCTTCTGACATTCTTGAAACGTATTCTTCAAGAGTTACGAGTTTCTGTTCCTTTGAGGAATAGAACATGATAAGGTCTTTTACAGAATCCTTGTTCATACCGTAATTGCTGTAAACACCGTATTTAAGCTGCAAGCCGAATGCCTTGAAGAATTCCTCATACTTTTCTCTGTCATTTTTCAGAAGTTTTGTGAGTTCGTTCTTTATAGTTCTTTCAAGACTTTTTGCAATAAGTTTCAGCTGTCTGTCATGCTGGAGCATTTCTCTTGAAATGTTGAGTGAAAGGTCTTCTGAATCAACAAGACCTTTTACAAAGCTGAAATGATCCGGAAGCAGATCGGCACACTTGTCCATTATGAGAACACCGCTTGAATAAAGCTGGAGTCCCTTTTCGTATTCTTTTGAATAGTAGTCATAAGGAGCTTTTGAAGGGATATATAAAAGTGCATTGTATGTTGCAGTACCTTCAGCCTTTGTATGAATATGTGTAAGCGGATCTGTATAGTCGAAGAATTTTTCCTTGTAGAAGTTGTTATAATCTTCGTCCTTTAATTCGTTCTTATTCTTTCTCCAGATAGGAACCATACTGTTAAGAGTTTCTGTTTCTGTATAGTCCTCATATTCGTCTTTTGAACCTTCTTTCAGACGGCTCTTTGTAACGTCCATCTTGATAGGGAATCTGATATAATCAGAATATTTCTTGATGAGATTCTTGATTCTGTACTGTTCAAGATATTCACTGTATTTTTCATCATCTGTATCATCTTTGAGAGTCAGTATAATTTCTGTTCCGACATTTTCCTTGTCACATGGACCAATCTGATAACCGTCAGCACCTTGTGAAACCCACTCAAAAGCCTGATCACTGCCATAAGCACGGCTCTTTACATGAACTTCCTTTGCAACCATGAATGCAGAATAGAAACCTACACCAAACTGACCTATTATATCAACGTCTTCTTCCATTTTATTTTCAGACTTGAATTTGAAAGAACCGCTGTTTGCAATAGTTCCGAGGTGGTTTTCAAGTTCCTCCTCAGTCATACCGATACCGTTATCGGAAATCTTTATCTGTCTTGCGTCTTTGTCGATGTCGATTCTGATAGCGAAATCGTCTTTGTTCATTCCAACCTTGTCATCTGTCAGTGATTTGAAATAAAGCTTGTCGATAGCATCGCTTGCATTTGAGATAAGTTCTCTTAAAAATATTTCCTTATGTGTATAAATCGAATTGATCATTAAATCAAGAAGTCTTTTGGACTCTGCTTTAAAGTTTTTCGTTTCCATTTTTGTCAGCTCCGTTTTAAAATATTAGCACTCATTCTGTCCGAGTGCTAATATAAGTATAATACACTGACGGAAAAAATCAAGTGAATTCACAGAAATTTCATTATTTATTTACATTTGATTCACAATTTACACTTTGAATCATCATATATTCTTCCAATGTAAGGTTCATTCTTTTCATACAGCATGAATGATGTTTTCCTACAAAACGGTAATGCCATGGTTCATAGGTGATTTCTGTAATATTTTCTTTGCCTTTCGGGTAACGCAGAATGAATCCGAATTTATGTGCGTTTCTGTCAAGCCATTTAAATTCGGGAGTGTTTTCAAAGTCAGCAGTTATTTCGCCTTTCCAGTCCATTGATGATATATCAGCGGCAAGTCCGGCATTATGCTCGCTTTCTCCCGGGACGGCAACTGAAAAAGCAGTTTTTTTATAGGCTTCATCGTAGCTCATTCCTTTGGCTATGTATCTTTGCATATCCTGATCAAAAAGTCCCCTCTGGTAGGAAATACTTCTGTAAGCGGAAAATATACGAAGATGCACCTCCTCTTTCAGTGCAGAGCAGAGCATCTGTTTCATGGCAAGGGCTGCGTGTTTTTCCAGCTGGAATCCCTCGAAAAGGTCGGCAAGACATGGCTTGAAATTGTCAGGCAGTGGATTTTCATGGTTTATAAGCAGAAGTTTCATTTTTCAGTTCCTTTCATTTGTAAAGGGTTTGTATGCGGTCATGCTAATTTTATTAAGAAAAATTAAAAATTAGAACATTAACCTATTGACAAAATGAAAGAAATGGTATATAATTATAAAAGAACAAATGTTCTTGAAGCCCCGTAATCCGTAAAGATGCCTTTTTACGAAAACGTATATAATCCGAATCTGTCTGCGGACAGAATTTTATAAGATATGACTGACAGGAGGGCAATATGTCAAGAAGAGTAACACTGGAAGCACTTGAATTTGATAAAACAGTTTCAGCACTGGCTTTTTCGGAAGATGAAGATGAATCTGCTGAAAAAAGAACGAAAATCCGGAATATTATGGCTAAAGTGATAAAAAATGACCTGACTGCAAGACAACGTGAAATGATTGTGTTATACTATTATAAAAACAAGGGTGTGGCAGAGATAGCAGAAATGCTGGGGGTCGCTCCTTCAACCGTTTCAAGAACGATTAAAGCAGCACGGACTAAAATATATAAATATCTCAGATATTATTTTATGTAGGAGAATGTTTAATGAATACGCCGATTTATGATTTCCTTAAAAGCTATATGGAAAAATCCGGATTAAGACTCCATATGCCCGGACATAAGGGCAGGGGATTTTCACCGCTTATCCCTTACGGAATGGATATAACTGAAATAAGCGGTGCGGACAGTCTGTTTGAGGCGGACGGAATCATTGCACAGAGCGAGGAAAATGCTTCTGGAATTTTCGGGACTGTCAGAACCTGTTACAGTGCTGGGGGCTCGACCCTCTGCATACAGGCGATGCTTGCAATGATGAAACAGGAAAACCGCAATGTGATAGCTGTCCGGAATGTGCACAGGAGTTTTCTTGCAGGGTGTGTACTGCTCGGCATAGAGCCGCAGTGGATATATCCTGAATATTCATGCGGAATACTGTCAGGAGAGATACCGCTTGACAAACTTGAAAAAATGCTGTACGAAACGGAAAATGCGTGTGTTTATCTGACGTCCCCTGACTATATGGGAAAGACCGCTGATATAAAAACAATTTCAGAAATGTGCAGAAAATACGGAGCAGTACTGCTCGTGGACAATGCTCATGGAGCACATTCTGTATTTACAGGCTGTCACCCGATTGCTCTCGGGGCGGATATGTGCTGTGGCTCAGCACATAAAATGCTGCCTGCACTGACAGGTGCGGCATATCTTCACATCGGCAATGAAAGGTATGCAGACAAAGCAAAAGCGGCAATGTCACTTTTCGGCTCGACAAGCCCAAGCTACCTTATTATGGCATCGCTCGACCTTTGTAATAAATATATGTCAGAAGATATGAAAAAGGATACTGAAAGAATACTTCCTGAGATTCAGAAACTGAAAGAAACCATTTCATGCAGATATGAAGTGTATGACGGAGAACCCTTTCATCTTACGCTTTTATGCAACGGGCTGAAGTTGGCGGACGAGCTTCGCCTTGAAAATATAGAATGTGAATATGCTGACAGCAACTGTATTGTTCTTTTGCTTTCAGTGTTCAGCAGTTCCGGGGATATTGAAATGCTCACTGATGCACTGATGCACTGTCACCCTGAGAAATCATGCGGCTGGCAGCTTGAAAAACTCCCTGAAATGGAAAAGGCAATGTCTGTTCGTGATGCGGCACTTTCAGATTATGAAACAGTAAGCATTGATGAAAGCTGCGGCAGAATATGTGCCATGATAAACGTTCCGTGTCCTCCTGCTGTGCCGATTGCGGTAAGCGGAGAGGTAATTAATGAAAATTGTATTAAAATTTATAAAAACTATGGCATTTTTAATATAAATGTGATAAAATAGAAGATGAAAATAAACGGTATGAAAGGTCGTGCTATATATGAAACTTATTTTTGCAGTAGTTAACGGAGATGACAGTCAGGCGGTTGCAAAAGCCCTGACAAAACGTGGATTTTTTGCAACAAAACTTGCATCAACAGGCGGTTTCCTCAGTGCGGGAAACACAACGTTCCTTATCTGTACAGAAGATGAAAACGTTGACAAGGTTGTGGATACCATCAAGGAAAAGAGTCACAAGAGAAAACAGTTTGTACCGTCCGCAGCAGCATATGGTGTCGGAACATATACGTCTTTCCCTGTTGAGGTATCTGTCGGCGGTGCTACCATATTCATTACAGACGTTGAACGTTTTGAAAAGGTATGATGGAAAAAATATACGGCAACAGATTTTTTCTTGATACAGTCAGGGGAATGTTTTCAAGCGGACGCATTGCACATTCTTTTCTGATATACGGCGAAAAAGGTCTGGGCAAAAAGACGGCTGCTGACTATCTTGCGGCGGCTATACTCTGTGAAAAGCAAAACGGCATTCCATGCGGCGAATGCCGTTCCTGCCGTAATGCGGCTGGTAAAGTTCATCCGGATATTATTTATCCTGAACACAGCGGAAAGCTCAGCACATATACGGTTGAAACCTGTCGCAGGGTCTGTGCAGATTCATATATCGCCCCGAATAACGGAAATGCAAAGGTGTATATTTTTTCAGATGCAGACAGCATACAGCTGCCGGCACAGAATTCACTTCTGAAAATAGTCGAAGAACCGCCTGAGTTTGTGTACTTTATCTTTACTGCCGCTTCAAAGGACGTTTTTCTCCCTACAATAATTTCAAGGGTTATTTCTCTGGGAATGTCACAGTGCAGTGAGGATGAATGTTCCGCCGCACTTGCTCTTAAAGGATATGAAAGCGACGATATAAAAAGTGCGATGGAAAATTTTGGTGGAAATATCGGAATGTGTGCCGAATATATTGAAAACGAGGAACTGCGAAAGACAGCGGCATTGACAAAACCAGCCGCTGATAGTATAATAAACAGGGACGAGTATGCCCTTCTGGCGGCGTTATCTTCTCCGGAACTCAGGGAAAGACAGCAGGCTTCAATGTTTCTCGAAATGCTTGACAGGATAATAAGGGATTCACTTTGCTGTAAACTGGGCGGAGAAAAGCTTATAAGCTGCTATAAAAAGGGTGCTGAAAAACTTGCCCGGCAGATTTCTGTCAGGTCTGCACAGAAGATTCACGAATCACTTAACCGAGCGGCATCGGATATAAAGTCGAATGTCAGTCCGGTTTTGCTTATGTCCGCACTTTGCGGAGAGATAATGACCAGCAGTTAGGAGGGAAAGATTATTTCTGAAGAAAAAAAGCTTATTGAAATAGTAGGCATAAGATTTAAAAAGGGCGGAAAGATATATTATTTTTCACCTAAAAATATAAAATTTGAAGTCGGGGAACACGCTATTGTCGAAACGGCAAGAGGTGTTGAGTGCGGAGAAATTGTTATTGCAAACAGGGATATTGAACAGAATGATTCTCTGCCACCAATAAAAGAGGTAATAAGAAAAGCTACTCCGAATGATATGAAGGTAGTGGAAAAAAATCATATCAAGGAAAAGGAAGCTTTCGACATATGCCTTGAAAAAATTGCATACAGAAAACTTAACATGAATCTTATTGATGTGGAATGCACATTTGATAATAACAAGATTCTGTTTTATTTTACAGCGGAAACACGTGTTGATTTCCGTGAACTTGTAAAAGATCTTGCCGCAGTATTCCGTACAAGAATCGAGTTGCGTCAGATAGGTGTAAGGGACGAGGCAAAAATACTGGGCGGTCTTGGAATATGCGGCAGAGAATTCTGCTGTAAGGGATTCCTCGGCGAGTTTCAGCCGGTTTCCATAAAAATGGCAAAGGAACAGGGACTTTCACTGAACCCTTCCAAAATATCGGGTACCTGCGGTCGTCTTATGTGCTGTTTGAAGCATGAACAGGCAGCTTATGAGGATCTTCTTAAAATTACCCCTAAGGTCGGTGCTTTTGTCAAAACTCCTGAATGCAGGGGCTATGTTGAGGAGGTCAACCTTATAACAGGCAAGCTCAAAGTCAAACCTGAGAAAAATGACGTTCCTGTTTATGTTAACAGAAGTGATGTCAAGATAATCAGGGATTCTGAAATAAGAGTCAACAAAGATGAAATAAAAGCTCTTAAAGAACTTGAGGATAACTGATGTACGGTGCAGAAAATGGAAAACAAAAGAAATTTTCAGCGTGAGTTGGATAGGATTCTCAGCAATATACAGTCGGGGGGTGTAACTCCGACGCTTCTTCTGCACAGCTGTTGCGGGCCATGCAGCAGTTATGTTCTGGAATATCTTACGCAATATTTTAACGTTTTGCTTTATTTTTATAATCCGAATATACACCCTTTGGAGGAATATAAAAAGCGTCTTGATGCACAGCATAAAGTTGTAAGCAGAATGAAGCTTGAGGACAGGGTGAAAATAATCGAAGGCGAATATGACCCGAAAGTTTTCTTTGATGCTGTTTCCGGACTTGAAAGTGAACCGGAGGGCGGAAAAAGATGTGAAGTTTGTATAAAACTGCGAATGGAAAAGGCAGCAGAGGCAGCCGTTAAATATAATGCGGATTATTTTGCCACGACGCTTACGGTAAGTCCGCATAAAAATGCACCTTATATAAATAATGTGGGTGAGGAAATTTCGCAGATATACGATATATCCTATCTGATATCCGATTTTAAAAAGAAAAACGGATACAAGCGTTCAACAGAACTTTGCAGAATTTATGATATATACCGTCAGAATTACTGTGGCTGTGTTTTTAGTATGCGTGACGATGAACAGACTGTACAGTCTGTATAAATTTAAAATAATCAACCGTTTGTATACAGACGGCTGAATGGAGAATTAAATATGAGAAAAATAAAAAGTATTGTAACGGCGGCTGTATTTGCTGCTTTAACACTTTCATTTTACGGCTGTAATGACAAAGGCAGCGATTCATCATCTTCAAATAATGTGGTTTACTATGACAGTGCGGAAAATTCCTATGTGAACCCGAATGAACAGGTTGCAACCATGCCGACAGGTGAAAATATGGTAGATGCCGCTATCGGAACAAAGTCTGATATGGATAATTATAGTGCAGAATTTGTAAAACTTATTGATATGGGAAATATCGGACCTGATACAGTCCGCCCGAATGAAGTGAATTCCTACGGAGCAGTTTTTGAAATCACCAATAACAGCGACAAGGATCTGAATGTTTCTTCACTCTGTAATTTCCATATTGAACTTGATGACGGCTCACTTATTTACAGTGCTACTGCCGGTTCAATAAGTCAGGCACAGACAATAATCACAGATTATGACCTTTTCCTTGATACAACAGTAGCTCCTGGCGAAACGGTTACAGGCTATTATCCTTTTGAAGTTCCGACAGGCTGGAGCCACCTGAAGTTCTATTATTTCCCTGAATATTCTGCCGAAAATTATGACAGCTTTGTATATGATGTAACTCCTGAAATGGTTGTTCAGCCATAAATATTACGGAGGTACTGTTAAAATGGTTGAATTTGGAAATGAATGGGACGAACTTTTAAAAGATGAATTCAAAAAGGAATATTATCTTAAACTTCGTCAGTTTCTGATACATGAATACAGAACACAGCGGATTTTTCCGGGAATGTATGATATATTCAATGCACTCAAATACACATCTTACAATGATGTAAAGGCAGTTATAATCGGTCAGGACCCTTATCATGGTGCCGGACAGGCACACGGACTATGTTTTTCTGTAAGAAAGGGAGTTGCTCCACCGCCGTCACTGGTGAATATATTCAAGGAAATAAAGTCAGATGTCGGTATTGACAATACGGGTAAACATGGCGAGCTTACCAAGTGGGCAAAGAACGGAGTTCTGCTCCTGAACAATGTGCTGACTGTCCGTGAGGGCTGTGCAAACAGTCATAAGGGCATGGGTTGGGAGCAGTTTACCGATGATGTTATAAAACTGCTGAATCTTCGTGAAAAGCCGATGGTGTTTCTCCTCTGGGGAGCGAATGCGAGAGCAAAGACAAAGCTTATCACAAACCCTAAGCATCTGATACTGACTTGCGCACATCCGAGTCCGCTTTCGGCATATAACGGATTTTTCGGCTGCAAGCATTTTTCAAAGGCAAATGAATTTTTAAGAGCCAATGGTATTGAGGAAATCGACTGGAGTATAGACTAAAAAACGGAACGTTTCGGCGTTCCGTTTTTTGCAGATATGAAAATGTCCCCGCATAAGCAGGGACATTATTTTTATTATTTCTGAGGACCGAGGTCAGGCTGTGTGAAGATTCCGAGAACTTTCTGGATAACAGCCTGTGAGTCATTCAGATTGATTTCGCCGTCATAACTTGCATCAGCCTGTGAATAAGCTCTGTTATTATCTTCATTTGTCAGCGGATATTCTTCTGTACTCAGGAGATATTTGTTTATAAGAACAACGTCCGTAGCACCGACAACCTTGTCAAGGTCAACGTCACCATACATGAGAGTTGAAGGATCAACTGTTTCAGAAGGTGATGTTACATCTGTTGAAGGCTGAGTTCCCTGTGTTGTAACAGTTGTAGAAACTGTAGTTTCAGTTGTCTGTGAACCGCTTGCTGAAGTAGATGCAGAAGTTACAGGAACAACTGGCAGGTCAATTGCGGAGAAGTTTGCACCGAGTTTTTCATATGTGCCCTTTGTAACAGTCTGCATAAAACCGTTTGTATTGATTGTTCCGTCAGCATTTCTCCATACAGTATGGAAATCAGTTCCCATTTTAGGAGCAGAAACGCTTACAAAGTCAGCATCTGTAAGAGTTACATTTGTACCTATTTTATTACCATTTGCAATATTCTGCTTGTCTGTAACGCTGTAATATTTGCCGTTATAGTAAACAGAATTCTGAATTGTTCCCACAAACTTGTCATTGGCAAGCTTCATAGATGTGTTAGGAGCAAGTGCATTTTTAAGTTCTGTCTGGTTGATGTAGCAAATGATATTTGAAAAGTCACAGCCGTCATCTGTGCAGCGGTAGAGAGAATAGTTTGGCTTGCCGTTTCCGCCGACACCGTTATTGTATGCTGTGCAGTTGGTAAGGCTTCCGAGTTTTGGATTGTTATTGTCTGTAAATCCGCAGTTTAAGTTTTCAAATGCAAGACAGTTTTCAACGATATGTGCTGTTCCGACACCGCTTCCGCCAAGCTTGAATCCGTTTCCGTCACAGTCGCCATAGCCTTCGCCGGATTCAGTATAACCGTTTCTGAAAGCAATACAGTTGCGGATAGTTACAACGCCGATAGGACCTGTTGCGTCTTTTGCAAAGAGATCCCAGCCGTCATCACTGTTATTGTATGACATACAGCCGTCAAAAACATTTCCTTCGCCGCAGGTAAGCTTTGCTGCAAAACCGTCAGCATTTTCCATTGTTGCATTGTCACAGTTGTTTTTCGATGTGCAGTTGAGAATGAGATTGTTTGAAGGCCACTGGTCTATGCTGTTATAGGCTGACTGGTAACGTGATATCTGAAGTCCGGTATCCTGATTGTCATTGAATACCATCATTTCAATAACGTTGTTGTCACCTGAAAGGAGCATACCGTTATCTCCTGCACCCTTTATTTCAAAGCCCTTGAAGTGCCAGTATGAACCATCAAGAACAACACCTCTGTTTGAATCGGCAACAGCCATTGATGAGAAATCCCATACGACTGTTTCGCCAGGATAAGCCATGATTGTGTTGTATGCTTTTGCGCTTCCTGAGTTGGCTTCTTCAATAAGAATGGTTGAATCAAGTTTGTATGTACCGCCAAGGAGATATATTGTCATTCCAGGATTTGCCTTGATTGCGGCAAGTGCCTTGTCAAGACTTGCAGGAGCGTCCTTTGATGAACCGTCACCTGTTCCGTCCGGCGAAGCGTACATGGTCTTGTCGCCGACAGGAATGCTTATGGCAGTACCGCTTGTTTTGGTTGTTGCGGCAGTTGCCTTTGTTGTTGCTGACTGTGAAGCATCAGTTGCTTTGACTGTCGTTTTTACAGTTGTCTGAGTAGAAGGTGCGGCAGTTGTCACAGCTGTTGTAAGAACTGGAGTATCACCTGAAGTAAATCCGCTTCCGATAGCAATAACAGCTGTCTTATAGGAAGTGAGTTTTGACATAAGCGCACTGTTTACATCATGGTTTGTATCTTCCTTGCTGTCATCGAAATCATATTTAAAATCGCCACCGCCCAGACGTCCTGCTTCAGCCTGTACAATTGCAGGTACATCAGCCGCCTTGTCAGGAGTGTAGCTGTACATTATATCGCTGTTTGTATCGAAGTTGTTGTATGATGTTTCACCTTTTTTTGCTGTGTAGTCAGCAGGAACTTTTTCATCTCTTGATGAAGCTTCATAAACATCAATATCCTGTTTGTCAGTAGTGGTTTTCTGTGTTATGTAGGACTTCTGACCTGTCATGTAGTTGCCGTATGCTTTGACAACACCGCCATTCTCACCAGATAAGGTTTCACCGGACAGAATATCAGAGCCCTGCATAGAAACAAGCACAGGGTAGTTGCAGTTTCTGAAATAGTTGGCTTCAACGAAAGCGTTTCCGCCATAAGTAACACCAACACCATATTTCGAGTTTCCGTCATAGTAGTTGTTGTAAACATGAACAGACATTGTTCTGATTCTCGGGTGTCTGGAATCAGAATGGTCAAACCAGTTGTGGTGATATGTAATCCAGTTTTCACCTGTTTCTGATTTCATGCCACAGAGTGACATTTTTCCGCTGTCCCAGAAATGGTTGTATGACATTGTAACATATTGTGAATCATCTTTAATATCCATTGAGCCGTCGCCCTTTACCTGGTCGGGGGCACTGCCCTTTGCACCATAGAAAATATCGTTATTGTGAACCCATACATTTTTGCTGGTCTTGAGGGTGATTCCGTCACCGTCCTTGCCACCGCCCCAGAGCATCAGTCCGAGATTTCTTATTTCAACGCTGTTGCATTTGAATGCGGCAACGCCTGCGCCGTAAAGTGTTGCATCATCACCGATACCTTCAAAAGTAACATTTGAAGCTTCCTTTACACCGATAGCATATGCAGATGACATATCAGCACTTGAAATACCGTCAAGTGTTACCTGTCCGATAATACGGAAACAAAGCGGAACCTTGCATTTTTTTGCCTGCTGTGTGATTGCGGCGATACCAGTGCATTCAGTTCCGCCGATGTTTGCGGTTACAGTTTTTTTAGTATCTTCTGTAACGTAAATTACAAGGGCATCGGATTTAAGCGTACCGTCGCTGTTGTAAGCACCGATACTGCCGTCTTTTACAGGTGAATTTGATGAAAAAGCGAAACCGCTTCTGTCATAGCTCTCAACATTTATCGTATCTGATTCAGACGCTTTGTCTGAAAGTTCCTTTCCGCCGGATGTCGGAACAACCTTCATGACATATTTTCCGGCTTTCAGTCCGACAGCGTCAGCTCTGAAATAACCGCTGTATTGTCTTGTGAGCATTGTATCGAGTTTCGTGTATGCTCCGCCTGCCGGTTTTACATATACATTATAGCCGTCTGCATCTGCAACAGGTGTCCATGTAATGTATGCGGTTTCTCTAAGTACATCTGATGTGGCAGGAGCCGA
>USJI01000004.1 GCA_900554975.1 uncultured Ruminococcus sp.
GTGGCCATGGGAAAGGAGTGCTGACTGATGTGGCAGTATGAGAAGAAACTTCAATATCCGGTAAATATTAAAAATCCCAATCCCAAGCTTGCAAAGTTTATTATAAGCCAGCTTGGCGGCCCTGACGGCGAAATGTCTGCATCACTGCGTTATCTGAACCAGCGTTACTCAATGCCGTATGGTGAAGTAAAGGGTCTGCTGACCGATATAGGAACAGAGGAACTTGCACATATCGAAATAATATCGGCGATTCTCTACCAGCTGACAAGAAATCTTACACCTGAGCAGATAAAGGAAAGCGGATTTGATACCTACTTTGTAGACCACACAACGGGTATATATCCGATAGCAGCTTCGGGAGCACCGTTTACAGCGGCATATTTTCAGGTCAAGGGCGATCCGATAACCGACCTTACGGAGGATCTTGCGGCGGAGCAGAAAGCACGTTCTACCTATGATAATATTCTCCGTCTTGCAGATGACCCAGACGTAAGGGATCCGATAAAGTTTCTGCGTGAAAGGGAAATCGTGCATTTTCAGCGTTTCGGTGAGGCTTTGCGTATAACACAGGATAATCTTAATTCCAAGAATTTCTACGCCTGCAATCCGGCTTTTGACAAAAACTGCGGCAGAAACTGCAGAAGATGATAAGACCGCTGTTTTGCGACGGGTTCTGAAACAAAAGGGACAACTGCATAAGCAGATGTCCCTTAAATTTTTATTTTTCTTCTTCGCTGTCATTTTCATCTTTCAGATACTTTTCGATGATGAATTTCGGTCTTGCTTTGGTTTCAAGGTAAATTTTTCCTATGTATTCACCAATTATTCCGATTGCAAGAAGCTGAAGTCCGCCGATAGCCCAGACTGATACTGCAAGAGAAGTCCAGCCCTCAACAGTCTGACCAATAAAGTGGCGTACAAGAAAATATATCAGCATAATTATACTGATTGTAAATATGCCTACACCGAGAGCTGTAATCATTCCGATCGGTTTTATGGAAAGTGAAGTTATTCCTTCCATGGCAAATGCAATCATTTTTTTCAGCGGATATTTGGATTCCCCTGCGAAACGTTCTTTTCTCTCATAGTAAACGCAGTCGGTTTTGTAGCCTATCATAGGCACTATACCACGCAGGAACAGGTTTACTTCCTTGAACTGCTCCAGAGCATCAAGGGCACGTTTGCTCATCAGGCGGTAATCAGCGTGATTGTACGTTACTTCAACGCCCATTTTTTCCATTATCTTATAGAAGGATTCGGCGGTGAATTTTTTGAAAAACGTATCCGTTTTTCTGGCACTTCTTACACCGTAAACTATATCACAGCCTTCGCTGAACTTTTCAACCATTGCATCAATAGCGTTTATATCGTCCTGAAGGTCAGCATCAAGTGAAATTGCAGCATCACACTCGTTTTTAACAGTCATAAGTCCTGCCATAAGAGCGTTCTGATGCCCCTTGTTTCTGGAAAGCTTGATACCTCTGAAAATGCTGTCCGACTGATGCAGTTCCTCAATTATCTGCCATGTATTATCCTTTGAACCGTCATTTACAAAGACGATTCTGCTTTTGTCGGATATCATGTTTCTGCTTTTCAGCGACTCCATTTTTTCTTTAAGCTGTCTTGCGGTTTCGTGAAGTACTTCCTGTTCGTTGTAACATGGAATAACCATATAAAGTGTCATTTTGTTTTCTTGTCCTTTCTTTTGCGTGTATATATTTTTAAAATCAGTGAGATGACAATTATGCAGAGTCCTGCTTTAAAAAGAATTCCTGCTGTTTTGTTTTTCACACTGTTTTTTTCAGACTCAGATGTTGTTTCCTTTTGTTTATTTTCAGTTGATTTTGTAGCAGATTCGGTTGTTTCAACCGCCCTTTCTGTTTCGGCAGAAACTTCGATTTCACTTTCCGTTCTGAAATTACCCTCAGAAAGATTTTTAATTTCTGTGCTAACGTTTTCGGGGAGCTGATTCAGGGTGTCTTCGGAAAGATTCAGCGATTGTTCATCAAATACACTGTAATCTCCCGGCAGTTTAAGCATCTGCACAATTTCCTCGGCTATCAGCATATGCCCGACGTTGTTCGGATGAATGTCAAACTCTCCTATATTGGTATACAGCCATGCATTTTCACTGAACTTTTTTGCAATGTCGGCAACGCTGACATTCTGTTCCCGAACGGCATTATTTATCGTTCCGAGATACAGAGAAGTATATGTTTTCAGCGGTTTCAGAATATTGTTTATTGTTTCGTCATCAGATTCAAAAGGATTGTAAATAGTCTGAAAAACAATTTCTGCTTCCGGATTTATTTCCGCAATTTTTCCGCTTATGGTTTCAAGATTTTTTGCAGCCTGTGCGGCGGCAGGGCCGAAACCGGAAGAATATTTCATAAGAAACTGCTGGATAAATTCCGGCGAGAGCTGAAAACTGCCGCTTTGCGGTGACTGAGTAATACCGCCGAGTTCATAAACAGCATCTTCAAAAATATGAAGAACGTCATTTCCGCCTATGCTTACACACACGATATCAGCATTTGCAACAGACGAAACAGCAATACTGTCTTCCTCAAGCTGTGAAATAAGCTCGGAAGTCTGCCTGCCGTTTACAGCAAAATTATCAAGTTCAGCATTAAAATAATTACGGAGATAATCGCCATAAGAAAGCTCATTTTCATCAAGTCCGTAACCGGTTGAAATGCTGTCACCAAGTATGGTTATATTTTCAGGAGAAGCTGTTTCTTCCGCTGATACAGAAATGCTCATACATACAGCCGCAGCTGCGACAATACCGAATATTTTAAGTCTTATGCGAATCATCTCCTTTTGTGTTGTTACCTTTTCTTATTATACCATATTATATAAAATTTTCAACGCTTTTTAAAAAAGTTTCTGCATTCGCCTTACAGTAATTTTTATGGTCTGTAAAGCATGGAACGTCTTGCATTCCTATACAAAAAATGCTATAATATAAATGATTTTTTGTTCATAAATTTATAAAGGAGAAAGACATGAAACTTTTAAAATTCATTTCTTCTGCGGCGGTTTCTGCGGTATTGTTTACAGCTGCTTTCAGCATAACCGCAAATGCTGAAGAACCTACGTCTTCTGAACCGTCTTTAACAGTTCCTGCGGCAGTGACAGAAGAAACAGTTCCGTCTGAAACAGCTCCCTCTGAGTCAGTGACAGAGGCGGTTTCTGAAACGACTGTCATAACATCGGATATTGTACAGACAAGTCTTACAGATGTTACTGATGTCACAGAAACGACCGTTGTTTCAGCCACCGAAACATCTCAGACCACAACGGTGACAACTCCGGAAAACGGTTGGTTCAGTTCCGGAGGAAAATGGTATTACTACCAGAACGGAAGACCTTCAACAGGTGTAAGGCTGATAAATGGCGAAAGTTACATTTTTGCCACAAACGGCGTTTTGCAGACAGGTTGGCAGACTATAAAATCCGTCAGAAAATTTTTTGACTACGAAACCGGACAGCCTGTTTATGGCTGGATAACTGACCACGACCGTATGTACTACTGCGACAAAATCCTTGGCAAGCTTGTCGGAATGAACGAAATTGATGGTGAAAAATACATTTTTGACAAGCACGGAATTTTGCTTTATGGTTTTGTGAAATACGAAAACTGTATGTACTACTGCGGTGAGAACGGGGCAGTCGTCAAGGGCGATCTTGAAAAAACACCGGTAGAAATAAACGGATATTATTATATCATTTCTCCTGTTGGACGTGTTAATCTTGGCTGGCAGACGGTAAACGGAATCCGCCTGTTTTACGATTACAATACAGCTGTTCCGCAGACTGGCTGGATAAAGTATAACGGAAGAATGTACTATTCAGACATGGAAACAGGAAAATATATCGGTGACCATGACATTGACGGACACCCTTTCAGATTCGATTCAAAGGGTATTATAATGACAGAATTCCAGACATTTGAAGGCAATCTTACCTGTTATTTCTATGCAAATGGTACTTACGCAACAGGACTTCAGAAAATCAGCGGTAATTACTATTACTTTGATGAAAACGGTTATATGTGTTATGGCTGGCAGACTATCGGTTCAAAGAATTATTATTTTGACCTGGATGGAAAAGCAGTAACCGGATTATATGCAATTGACGGTGAAACATATTACTTTGCAAATGACGGCGTAATGCAGACAGGTCTTATTTATGACGGTAATGATTATTACTATGCAGATGAAAATGGTATTTTACAG
The DNA here is from genome assembly GCA_900554975.1 of uncultured Ruminococcus sp. Classification (GTDB taxonomy): domain Bacteria; phylum Bacillota; class Clostridia; order Oscillospirales; family Ruminococcaceae; genus Porcipelethomonas. Next base: position 4,242 of record USJI01000004.1, read on the forward strand.
ACCGGCTGGCAGACTGTAAAATCTAATACATATTATTTTGCTGCTAATGGCAAGGGAACAATCGGCTGGCTGAAATTTTCCGGTGACGATTATTATTTCGGAACTGATGCTGTGATGCAGACAGGTTTTGTCGATATAGACGGAAAAACATATTATTTTGCTGAAAACGGAAAAAAACAGACGGGCTGGCAGGACATTAAAAATGACAGATATTATTTTGACAAAAGCGGAGTTATGTATACATACAGACACAATATTGATGGAAAGAACTACTGCTTTTGTTCAAACGGTGCCATGGTAAAGGAAGGAAATCAGGATATTGCGGCACTTGCTCTTTCACAGCTTGGCAATGAGGGCGGCAGACCTTACTGGACGTGGTACGGATTCAGTTACAGAATAGAATGGTGTGCCTGCTTTGTTTCATGGTGTGCGGCACACTGCGGATATACAAGCGGTGGTGATGTTCCGATATTTATTTCATGTAAAGTCGGTATAGACTGGTTCAAGGAACACGGTCAGTGGAAGGGCAGAAATCACAAGCCGATTACGGGAAACTATATCTTCTTTGACTGGGACGGTGACGGCACAGCAGACCATATAGGACTGGTTGACTATGTTGAGGACGGCTGTGTTTATACAATTGAGGGAAACAGCAGCGATATGTGCCGCAGAAAAGTATACGCTCTGAACGATGCCTGCATTTTTGGTTATGCAGTTCCGAATTATCCGAATTGAGAAAGGCGAAAAAATGAATATTAAAATTAAATCTTTTCTTTGCTGTGCAGCATTTTCAGTATCTCTTGCTATGGGAACTGTTTCAGCTGGTGCAGAAGAAATAAAAGTTGAATCAGGATATAAGATGTATGATAATATATGTGGAAAAGTTAGCATTATTCCGAATCCTGAAAGTGATACCTATGTTCAGATATACAAGATTACACAGGAAACTCCTGATTCGGGCGACCTTGTCTATGACCATGTTATAAAGGCGGATTCTGTAAAGGAAGATGACAGCTATGTTTATATGATTGAATGCAATACATTCAATGACGAAACAGCAGAGTATGAAAGCCTGTATATGCTCAGGATAGGTGTTCCGAAGTATAAGAATTCGTCTGAACTTATGTATTACAGTCAGTCCCTGTATGTAGACAACACAGATTATTTCTCAGTTCCGACGGAGCTGAGCGATGTTTATATCTATAATATAAATCTTACTCAGGATAGCCTGTCAACACCGTCAAGGGAAATTGCTTCCATATCCAGTGACAACAGGGTGAAAACATATAATCTTACGTTCATGTCCAGAGATTTTGTTGCAGGGGATGCAAATCAGGACGGCGAGCTTAATATCCGTGATGCGGCATATATTGCAAAGATGCTTGCCGCACAGCAAGGCGACCAGATCCCTGCAAGCGGAGATTATAACGGTGACGGAAAAGTAGATATCCGTGATGCGGCGGCGATTGCAAAATTCCTTTCAAAAAGACAATAATATTCAAAAAATCCCGATGGTTTTTACCGTCGGGATTTTCAATTTATCAATAAATTATTCAGAGGATATTTTTACTTGTTAATAAATACTCATTCTGCTTTCCCAGTCTACTTTGCGATAGAACATATACGAAATTCCTGTTGCAATGGTCCAGCCGATAGGCCATGACAGCCATACGCCGAGAACATCAAACTGTGCCGAGAGAATATATGAAAGTATTACTCTTATTATAAGGTCTGCAAATGTTGAAACCATGAATGCTTTCATACAGCCTGCACCGCGCAGCAGACCGTCTGTAAAGATTTTTATTGAAATCATTATGTAAAACGGTGAAACTACCTTCAGAAACTGTATGCCCGTTGTTATTGCTTTCTTTCCGTCCTCAGGATCGACAAAAAGATTTATTGCCTGACGGCTCAGGAGAAAATAAAAAAGTATAAACGGAGCGGCAATGATAAGTACCATTATAAGACCGCTTTTATAGCCGGATTTGATTCGGTCTGGCTTTTTAGCACCTGTGTTCTGTGCAGTATAGCTTGAAATGGCATTTCCTGCCGCTGCAAAAGATGTTATGGCAAATGTATTAAGCTTTATTGCCGCTGAATAGCCTGCGATAACTCCCGAACCATAGCCGTTTATAATATTCTGAATAAAGAGGTTTCCGACAGAAACAAAGCTCTGCTGTAAAATACTTGGAATGGTTACAACGAGAATACTTTTGAAAATTTCCTTGTCAAATATTTTTGGCTTGTTTTCGCATTTCTGTGCCTTTAATCTTATAAAAACAAGTGCTGTTGAGATTATCGAAGAAACACCCTGAGCAATAAACGTTGCCCATGCCGCACCTGCAACGCCCCACTGATACTGTGCGACAAAGAGCAGGTCAAGAACTATATTTGCGACTGATGAGAAAATCAGAAGATAAAGCGGTGTTCTGGAATCTCCGAGAGCGGTAAATACACCGGAGGAAACATTGTAGAAGAACAGGAGAGGAAGTCCGTATGTAAAGATGTTAAGATATTCTGCACCGTCACTTAAAATATCGGCAGGGGTGTTCAGAAGATTCAGCATAGGCTTGCAGAAAATGACTCCGAAAGCAAGGAGAACAATGCTTGCGACAGCTGTCATGAGAAATGAAGTGTACACAGCAGTTTTCATTTCGGATATCTTCTTGTTTCCGAAAAGCTGTGAAATTATAACGGAAGCTCCTATGTTGCATCCCATGGCAATAGCCATGAATATCATCGTTATCGGGTAAGAAACTCCTATTGCCGCAAGTGCATTTACACCCGCAAATTTTCCGGCAATAATGCTGTCGGATATGTTGTAGAGCTGCTGAAAGACAACGCTGCCAAGCAGAGGAAGTGCAAACTTCCACAACACTCTGGACGGCTTGCCGACTGTTAAATCAGTTATCAAGTTTTTTCATCCTTTCATTTTAATTCACTATATATTATACCACTTTTTTCGACAGATTTCCATATCATAAACGCAATAAACGCAAAGAAACGGACGCTTTAAAGCGTCCGTCTAAGTTATCCGGCTGTTTTCACAGCTTTTATTTTTGATATCCAGTTGTCCTCAACGAGAAGAACTGTAAATTCTACATCTTCGTATTTGACCGTTGGCGTTTCGTCCTCTTCGGGGATTCTGCCCAGCAGGTCAACAATAAATGCACTCATGGTGTCATAGTTATGCTCTTTCGGAAGTTCAATGCCGAGAATTTCCTCAGCGTCTTCAGGGTGGGTATCTCCCGAAATGGTGTAAATGTTGTCAGAAATCTGGACTATTTCGGCTTTTTCGTCATCATATTCGTCCTGAATATTTCCGACAATTTCTTCAAGTATATCCTCAAGACTTACAAGACCGGCAGTTCCGCCGTATTCGTCAACAACGATTGCACACTGTGCCTTTTCCTTCGTAAGTGTTTCAAAGGCATCACTGCATTTGCAGGTTTCGGGAAGGTATTTGACCTTTCGCATGAACTGGTTTACTGTAAAATCTTCGGAATGTTCACAGCCGACAAGGCAAAGCAGGTCTTTTACATATATAATGCCGATTATGTTATCGACCGATTCCTGATAAACAGGGATTCTTGAATAGCCTTCGTTTATGGCAAGATAAACTATATCGCCAATTTTTGAATTTACATCAACGGCACATATATCCTTTCTGTGCGTCATGACATCTGAGATATCAGCATCGCCGAATTCAAAAATATTGTTTATCATTTCACGCTGGCTTTCTTCTATGACACCGGTTTCGTTTCCGGCATCTACCATCATTCTGATCTCTTCCTCTGTCACAGTGTCCTTCTGAGAGGAAATAGGAACGGAAAAAAGGCGGCAGAATACAGCTGAAATGCCGTAAGCCAGAGCACTTAACGGCGAAAGAAGTATCATAAGCAGACGTACAGGAAAAACAGTTGCCGCTGCAAATTTTTCGGGATTTTTTCCGACAATTTTTTTTGGAAGTATCTCCGTAATTGCCGTTATCAGAACATCAGCTCCCAGAACGATAAGTGCCGCAAGGACGATTTTCGCCCAGAGCCTGCCTTCGATATGCCTGATACAGAGTATAACCGTAAGAACCGATATTACCGATGTGAAAACTGTTCTTCCCATAGAAAATGAAACAATCATTTTAACAGGTTTTTCAATGAGTTTTGCAAGCCGTTCAAACTTTTTGTCCTTTTCAGCCAGAGATTTTATCCTCGAATCGCTGACTTCAATATCTGCACATTCACAGGCTGTGTAAAAGCACTTCGCAATCACAAAAAATACAAGTAAGACTATTAAAATAATTTGACTCCCGTCAGAATCCATAATTAAACTCCTTTTTATGTAAATAAAGTTACATTAAGTATATTATAAAAAAACGATTTTGTCAAGGGTGATTTTTAGATGCAGTTAACTTTTTATGCCGAAAAATAAAGGGTACTCTTTTTTCAGAGTACCCGTAATTATTTTCTTAAAGATTATTTTTTATAGAATTCGTATTGTCCCATGGTTTTCAGATTATAAAGATTCAGATAATCATAATCCGGAAGATAATAACCATAATATGTAACAGGGTTTTCCTCTTCAAGTGTATTTGTTCCGCCCTCGATGCATTCCTTATTGTTGAGAATCAGAACATAATAGTTATTTTCATCAACACCGAACTGAGCCATTGCGTTACGCTGATTTTCCTGAGGAAGTTCATGATTCTCCTCAAGATAGACTACAGCTTCAGCACCGGATATAACAGAAAACGTACCTGTATAGTAGTTATCTTCTCTGTCGGATTTATCCCTGAAAAACTTGAAATCGCCTTCTTTGTTGAGTTCGAGAAGCATTCCCTTTGTGCTTTCCCATTTATTCCCCGTAAGATAATCGCCCTTTTCTTCCGCTTCCTTGTTTCCACAGGCGGCAAGCGAGAAGATCATGATCATGCTGAGCATAACAGCCAGAATTTTTTTTACCATAACTTTTCTCCTGTAAAGTTTATCTTTAAGAAAAAAACTGTGACACCGAAAGCGACATCACAGAATTGTAACAAAATGAAAATGAAAATGAAAGATATTAAAAATGATTATAAAATAGAAAAAGTGGTCGAGGTGACGGGACTTGAACCCACGGCCTCTGCGTCCCGAACGCAGCGCTCTACCAAACTGAGCCACACCTCGTTTGCTAAATTATTATATCACACTTTTGCGGATTTGTAAAGAGTTTTTTTATATTTTTGCAAATTCATGCCGGCGGATTTGCAAACGCCGGCACAAACTATTATTCTGGTTGATATCAAAGATCTTCTGAACCGCTTTCAGGCTTGTCCTCAATATTGTTAAGAGCTTCTTCTTCAGTTGCTCCGCAGGCACAAGCATCAGTTACGATAACGCTTTCATCAGCCTTTTCAGCAGGAATTTCATTTGCTTCGTCTTCTTCATCGTCGCATTCGCAGCAATCGCCGCAGCAGTCATCGCAAGCAAGTTCGTCATCATCAAAATCGTCGTCACAGCAGTCGCATTCATGTCTTTTTCTTACAAAAACAGCGGCAGCAGCAACAGCGGCAGCACCGGCAATAAGTCCGATAATTAAACCTTTTTTCATTTTCTTTCCTCATTTCTCCGCAAAGAGTGCGGTTAATTATAATAGGTCACACATGACCCGATTCACTTTGCTTTTCCAAAATAGTAATATCTGTATTCCATTTCGGGTTAAACATATTATATCACAGTTTTTCAGAAAATTCAACATTTTTATAAATTTTTTGTAATATACATCATTATTGATATGGCTGTCAGCGGAGCAGTTTCACATCTTAATATTCTTTCGCCCAGCCAGATTGTCTGTATGCCCGAATCCTTGGCAAGTTTTGCTTCTGATTCATCAAATCCGCCTTCGCTTCCGACCAGGATTGCGGCAGATTTTATGCTCTCCGTATTCAGTTCAGAGAACCTTATTCCGCCCTCCTCATAGAGCATTACAGGACAGTCATATTCTTTCATCTGCAAAACGGCTTCCTTAAAGCTTATCAGAGGGGAAACCTCCGGGATTATCCCTCTTCCGGATTGTTTTGCGGCGGCAAGGGCTATTTTGCTGAGCCTTGCACGTTTCTTTTCAAAATCCTTTTTGTCAGGTCTTGAAACGCATCTTCTTGTCAGCACAGGAACTATCTCTGAAACGCCGAGTTCCACAGCTTTCTGGATTATCTGTTCAAGCTTGTCCTGTTTCGGAACTGCCTGAAAAAGCGTCAGACGGACGGTCGGTTCAGCAGAGCAGAGTCTGCTTTCTTTTATACTGAGATATACGGTATCTTCCGTTATGGACGATATTTCACATTTGTAGTCTGTTCCGCAGGCACATACGGTCAGTTCTTCGCCCGGTTTCATTCTGAGTGAACGCCCGATATGATGTGCGTCCTCTCCGGTTATCTGCGGATTGTCAATGTCTATATCTTCAAGAAAAAATCTTGGCATATTTCCTCCTGATTATTATTTGCCGCTTCGGCAAAAAAATTTACAAGTAAATTATACTATATTTTTCAGAAATTTTCAATCATTTATTAAAATTAAAATTGACATACGGGAAAAATTGTGCTATTGTATACATAAAGAGGCATACTTCTGACTGTATGCAAAAAATATATAAATGGAGAACTATATGAAAAAGTTTTTAGCTGTTCTGGTTAGTATGGTGTTTGCCGCCGCACTGTTTACCGGTTGTAAAAAGGACAAGGAAGAAAATATTGATCAGGCGGAAATGGCGTATGGTGCAACAATGCGTCAGATAGTTGACGGGCCTATCGACCTGCTTTTTGACGGACGTTTCCTGACAGATGAGGAAATGAACAAGCTTTCGGATTATTTCTATTCCATTCAGACGCATGATGCCAGCCTGTTTGAGTCTACACAGCCGAAGCATTACATGGATCTTCTGACTGAAAATTCAGGAAAGAGCGTTGAGGATTATATCAACGATCTCGGAGATGAGGACGTTGATGCAATGGGCGAGGACTACGTTTTTGAATCAATTGAAGTTACTGATGTCGGAAACGGCAGCGGTGATATCAACATCGGGGAAATCGAAAAAATGCTTGACGGACTTTATTCTGATAACGGTGAAAAAAAATCGTTTACAGACGGTCTGAAAGATGCAAAGTTTGCAAAAATCAACATTACCGCACATCCTGCCGGTGATGACGAAAAGGAATATCAGTACACAGACAAACTGGTATATATATTTACCTGTGAAGACGGAATATACATTATAAACTGATTTCAGGGCGGTGGAATTATGAAAGATAATCCTTATATCAGAAAAATTGTGGATACTATTGCTTCACACTGTGATGAACTTATCCGCATATACCTTATAAGCAACAAGATAAATACCGAGGGTGAACTTACAAGCTTTAAGATAGCCCTTGTCGTGGACAACAGTATTACAAGTGTTTCCGAGCTTGAGTGCAGGCTGTATCTGAATATAGACAGCGAGCTTCCTTTTGATATTGTTATTTATCGTGAGGAGGAGTTTGAAGAACTCAAGAATGAGATAGGAACATTTGCTTGGAAAATAAATAATTCCGGGACGGTGTTGTATGGGTAGAGGTTATCGTGACAACGACAGCCGCAGATATTTCGACTGGCTCTACTATGCCAATCTCGACCTGCTTGCGGCAAAGACGCTGCTGAGTGATGAACGATGTTATAATGGTGCTGCATTTCATTGTCAGCAGTGCATAGAAAAGGGACTTAAAGGCTATCTTCTTTTCAAAAAGCACAAACTTTTTGACGGACACAACCTGACATGGCTTTGCAAACAGGCTATGCAGACAGATTATCACTTTTCAACTTGGCTTGAAAAGAGTACACTTCTGAATCATTATTACATTGAAACAAGATATCCTGCTGACCGTCCGTTTGATATTGATACAGACACGATTATGGAACTTATACATTCTGCATCGGAAATGCTCAGCTTTATTACAGAGATAATTCATTTTGATTTCAGGAGTTATCACAAGAAATGATTATAATACGGGACGTTCTGTAATGAACGTCCCGTTTCCTTTGCTAAACGGATTTAAAATTTTAAAATAACAAACTAAAAAAGAATGTAGACATTTTTTGTACATTATGTTATAATATGACTATAAAAAAGAACGAAATTTATAAGAGGTGAATATTATGATATGGTACATACTCGCAGTTATCGGCGGACTTATCGCTGTTTTCATTCTTCTTCTGATTGCTGCACTTATCAGAACACAGCTGATAAAAAAAGAATGCGGAAACGCAAAGCCTTATGATATGGATAAGGACGGAATTGCACCTGAAGTCCATGCAGATCATCTTTCAAAGATGATACAGGTTGCCTCGGTCAGCCGCAGAGGGAACAATGACCTTACAAAAATTTATGAAATGCATAAGCGTCTGGAGGAACTTTACCCGCTGATACACAAAAATCTTGAAATTACCGATATTGACGGTGCACTTCTTTTCCGTTGGAAGGGTAAAAATCCCGAAAAAGCTCCGGTTCTTCTTATGTCGCATCATGATGTTGTCGAAGCTGTCGGGGAATGGAAATATCCTCCGTTTTCCGGAACTATTGCTGACGGAAAAATCTGGGGCAGGGGAACAGTTGATACAAAAGGTGCACTCTGTGCTATACTTGAAAGTGTGGAACATCTTCTTTCAAAGGGATTTGAGCCGGAGCGTGACTTTTATGTGGCTTCATCATGCAACGAGGAAATTACAGGCGACGGTGCAGTAAAAACTGTTGAATATATGTATAAAAGGGGAATCCGTCCGGAACTTGTAATGGATGAGGGCGGTTCTGTAATGGGTCACATGATGGGCTGTGAGGCAAACTGTGCAATGGTCGGTGTACTGGAAAAAGGAAGAGCCAATGTCAAATTTATAGCTCATTCACATGGCGGACACGCAAGTATACCTTTCCGTCACAATCCTTTTGCAAGACTTGCAAAGCTTATAAACAGGGTCGAGAGCAGACCGCCTTTCAAACTTAAACTCACAAAACCTGTCAAGGAAATGTACAAGGCAATGGCTCCGTATATGCCGTTCAAGTACAGATTCCTGCTTGGCAACACATGGCTTTTAGGTCCTATAATGCCGTTCTTCATGAGAAAAATGGGAGGCCAGCCGGCAGCACTTGTTTCAACAACCTGTGTATTTACTATGGCGGAGGGAAGCCATGGTGCAAATGTAATTCCTGAAACAGCCACAGCAACAGCGAATATGAGATTTATGGTTCATGAACCGCTTGAACCTTCGCTGAAAAAGATGTTGAAAATAGCCAAAAAGAACGATATATGGATGGAAATGATAACGGGTTATGATATTCCGCCGACAGCTGATACAAAGTGTTCAGCATATAAAAAGGTTATCAAGCAGATAGAAATGACATTCGGGGAGATTCCTGTTATTCCTTATGTCATGCTTGCCGGAACTGATGCCCGTCACTACACAAAGATATGTGACTGTGTTCTGCGCTTTGTTCCGCTGATAATGACAGATGAACAGATGAAATCTGCTCATGCAGTAAATGAGAATCTGAATGTATCATCTCTTGCAAGGGCGGTTAATTTCTATTCTGATTTTATTGAGCATTATGAAACAATACCTTATAAACAATAAAAAGCCGGACGTTTATACGTCCGGTTTAATTTATCAAAAAATTTATTTCTGGATTATTCAGGGAACGTCCTCGTATAGTGATACCTTAATCCTCATCAATTCTGATGGCAGTCAGTGCAGAAAATGTCTCAATATCATAATTCGGAATGAAAAGCTCAAAGTCACCCCTTATGTCTTCTATCAGTACGGAATAATAATGCGCATAGTATACATTCTGATTATTCATAGCTATTTTATACTTTTTGTAATTT
>USJI01000005.1 GCA_900554975.1 uncultured Ruminococcus sp.
AATAATTATCCATTATTAGTAGATTCAAATAATAATATAATTTGGATACCAAATATCAAAAAAAGTAAATTTTGTAATAAAAAAAGTGAAAACTATGATATAATAATAAGGTGTTGTTCAAAAGAAATAATGATTAAGGAATTATTAAAAGTGACATATCCAAAAGACAAAACCGTCTGTTTTACAGGACACCGTCCCGAAAAGCTTCCGGGGCTTGAAAATTCCGCTGACCAGCCGCTGAGAATGATAAAAAGTATGCTTTATTTTCAGATTTACAGAGCTGCCGAAAGCGGATACAAATATTTTATCTCCGGACTTGCAAGGGGAATTGACCTGTGGGCGGCGGAATACGTTTTCGACATAAAAAACCGTTTTCCGGACATAAAGCTTATCTGTGCAAAGCCTTTTGCACAGCATGGCGAAAATTTCAAAGGCGATGATTTATGGTGCCTTTCTGATATTCTGTCAAAGGCGGACGACGTTGTATGTGTTTCAGACAGCTATTCAAAAGACTGCTACAGGCTCAGAAACCAGTATATGGTTGACCGTTCGTCAAGGCTTATAGCCGTTGTTGATAACTTTAAAAGCGGTACGGGACAGACCATAAATTATGCCAGAAAAATGGGTCTTGAACTCAATATTATCTATGTAAGGGACTATATTCCACAAGGCGGCGGAAAAGCCGCAAAGGACGGTGTTATCTACATCGACTGACCGGAGTGCTGAACATTCCGTAAAGTTTTCCACAGTTTCAACAGAGTTTTCAACAATCATTGCACACCCTGTTGAAAAGGAAGGGAACAAAAGAGATTTTACAAAACAAATGCGAAAAAGGAGCTTTGAGAAATGAAAAGAAAAAAATCAGGAAGCGTTGCCATACCGTTTCTGCTGACATTTTTAATTTCACTTATTATAATCGGCGGTATTGCAATGGTCATTTATGAAAAAATTGACAGAAACGATTCCTCACTTCTCACAATGACAAACGAAGCAGGAACTCTGACAGCTGAGGACAACCACACAGTTCTGCTGATTTTTGACCTTAGCGATTCGCTTGACGTTTCAGACGACTCGTACAGCGAGGACAGCAGTTCCGATGATGAATATACAGACGAAAGCAGCAGCGGGGATTCGGAAACCTATGACTGGGAAACGGACGGAACTGTTCCTGATACCGTTTCTCCTCAGCCGTATACATTTATAGTAATGCGTTCACAGCCTGTGGACAAGAAGATTACTTTTATGGGAATCCAGTCGAATATGCTTGTCGGCAGGGATAACAAGCCTGTTGAAGACGTATATCTGAGCGGCGGCGATTCGGAAGTAAAAAGCACTCTTGAATACACACTCGGCATTCAGATAGACAGATACATGAGATTTAATTCTGAAAGCTTCAAAAAAATCTGCAATATCCTCGGCGGAGCAAACTTTGCAGTCCCGAAGGGAATAAGCGGTCTGCCGCAGTCGGACGGCGAACAGTATCTTTCACCTGAACAGATGTCAAAGATAATAAGCTACGGCGGATATTCCGGCGGAGAAACACAGCGTATTTCAACCGTTTCATCGCTTATAACAGCAATGGTCAACCAGACAAGCGGCTCAAGAATTTCAGACAATCTGGACAATGTTTTTGAAACTATTATAAATATGGTGAAAACTGATATTTCTGCGGTTGACTACAGCGACAAGAAATATTCGATAAAATTCATGCTCAAATACAGCGATCCGGACGACAGCGAAACACGTTCCACAAGAGCACAGTTTGTAACACCTTACGGAACAGAAAACAAATCCGGCTTTATAGTTGACAACTATTTCACAGAGGATATCATGGAATATTTCGATGAATATAATCCTCAGAGCGAAACAAGCCAGCAGGAAACAACAGCGGAGAAAACAGAAAATGAATAATATTTTTGATTCACATGGGCATTATACGGAATCTGCATTTGATGACGACAGGCAGATTCTATTGAACTCACTTCCCGAAAAGGGAGTAAAAAATATCGTAACCGTTGCGGCGGCTATGGAAGACTGCCCGAAAATACTGAAACTTGTTTCGGAGTATGACTATATTTATGGTGCTCTGGGTGTTCATCCTGAGGCTGTGGACTACACTCCGGAAAATTATCTTTCAGAACTTGAAGAGTATATAAAATCCTCCGAAAAAATAAAGGCTCTGGGGGAAATCGGTCTTGACTATCATTATGAAAACTACTCCCGTGAAAAGCAGATAAAGCTTTTTAAGGAACAGCTTGAACTTGCACAGAAACTTGAACTTCCTGTTATAATCCACTCACGAAATGCAACTGAGGACACTATGGAAATTCTGAGGGAATACAAGCCTTCCGGCGTTGTGCATTGTTTCAGCGGAAGTGCGGAAACCGCCAGGGAGGTTATCGGGCTCGGTATGTATATAAGCTTTACAGGTGTCCTGACTTTTAAAAATGCCAAAAAGGCACTCAAAGCACTTGCGGAAGTTCCGCTGGACAGGCTTATGCTTGAAACAGACTGTCCTTATATGGCACCTGAACCTTTCAGAGGTCAGCGGTGTGACAGTTCCATGATAGACAGGATAGCCGCCAGGGCAGGAGAAATAAAGGGAAAAACTGCACAGGAAATGCTTGACATAACCTGTGCAAACGCTGAAAGATTTTTCGGAATCACAGCTGCGGAGAACTGAAAGCTTGAAACTGAGATATAAAATTTTAATTGCTGTTTCAGCCGTTGTAATACTTTTATATGTTTTCGGGGTATTGTGGTATAACGGTATCATCTGGCTGAACACTCCGTCAAAAAGCAAATACCCGGTAAGGGGTGTTGACGTTTCATCTTATCAGGGGGAGATTGACTGGGAAACGCTCAGCAGACAGGGCATTGATTTCGCATTTATAAAAGCTACTGAGGGAAGCGGCTATGCAGACACATATTTCAGGAACAATTATAAAAATGCCGCTGATACTGATATAAGAATCGGTGCTTACCACTTTTTCAGTTTTGACAGTCCCGGAAAGACGCAGGCTGAAAATTTTATAAGGACTGTTCCCGTAACCGACAATATGCTTCCACCCGTCATAGATCTTGAATATTACGGCGAACATGGCGTGAATCCCCCCGACAAGGAGGAAACAAGGGAAAACCTAAAGGAAATGTCCGACCTCCTGTATGAGCATTATGGTATGCGGCCGATAATCTATGTTACGGATATAACGTATGAACGGTATATAAAAGGATTTTTTCAGGACAATGATATATGGTACAGAAGCATCTTCAGAACGGCAAAGCTTTCTGACGGACGGCAGTGGACATTCTGGCAGTACTGCAACAGAGGAAGGCTCAAAGGCTATGAGGGTGCGGAACAGTATATAGACCTGAATGTTTTCAACGGCAGCAAAGAAGATTTTGAAAAGTATGCAGGATAATCAAAAAAGAAAAATGTCAAGAGTTCTTGACATCACTGTTAAATTTATATATAATTAAAAAGAAACAAAACGAATCCGAAAAGACATAAAAAGGAGATTCACAATGAAGTTAAAAAGATTTCTGACGGCTCTTGCCGCAATGACAATGCTCATGACAGCTTTTACGGGCTGTAATAAAGATAATGACAGCAGTCCTTCCGAAAGCAGTTCCTCACAGGCTGACGAAACGCAGTCATCAGAGGAATCAGCATCAGGTGATTCAGATGTAAGCGGACAGACAATTTACTGGCTTTCCGACTACGACCTCAATCCTGACGCAGGACAGGACAGAAGTATCGCTCTTACACTTTTCGAGGACGTTTACGGCGGAAAGATAGAATGGGTTCCGACAACACAGGAAACAAAATATGATGACCTTGCAAACAGAATTCTGGGCGGAGATCCGGTTGACATGATCGACTATGACCCTGCCGCTTTTCCGGGTGCTGTTGCTGACCAGTATCAGCCGCTTGATGATTTTATAGATTTCAGCGACGAACTCTGGACTGACACAAAAGACCTCGCTGACAGAATGGCTGTTGACGGAAAACACTATATTGTGCCTGTCGGCATAAACAATCCAGTATGCCTTATATACAGCAGAACCATGATAAAGGACGAAAAACTTGACGACCCGTATGAACTCTACAAAAAGGGCGAATGGAATTACGACAAGTTCCTTTCCATGATGAAAACATTTACCGAAAACGGTGACAGCAGATACGGCTGTACAGGCTGGATAGGAAGTCCGCTGGTGCAGTCATCAGGACAGCCTTTCGTTTCCTTTGACGGCAAGACATACACCAACAATATCATGAGCCCTGAAATTGAAAAGGCTGAGGGCGTTCTTGAAGAAATCGGAACAGACAATCTGTTCAATGCATCATGGAACAGCTATTTCCCTGATGATGATTCAACCCTTTTCTTCGGAATGACTTTGCAGAGTCTTGCAGAATCAAATGCCAAAAATGAAGACGGGGATCTGTTCTTTGTACCATTCCCGAAATCATCTGAATCAGACAGCTATTACCTTACAGGTGATATAAGTGCGAAAATGCTTGCTGCAAATTCCGACAAGGGCAAGGCTGTGGCTGCTTATCTGACATGTGAGCGTATTGCCCGTACAGAGGACAAGTACAAAGAAGCTGAAAAGAAACAGGCTCTTGTAAAGGAAGCTGATTACGGCGATGACAAGGGAAGCTTTATTACTGAGGAACAGTATGACTTCTGGCAGGAAATAACCGACCTTAAAACTGTCACACCGATGTTTGACTACGGCTGCGGCATGGGTACAAAAATGTACTCCGAAACCTATGATTATTCCACAAGAGGAATTATAAACAATCTGAGCGATGCTCTCATTTCCGAACATGAAGGTTCACCGTCCACATGGGCAGAACTTCGTGACGAATGGAAAGCTGACATCGACAAGGAAATCAAAAAATACAATTAAAATAAAAGCGTCCGTAAAGGGCGCTTTTATTATGCATATTGACAAATAATTACATATAATATATAATTTTATACGGCATACCTTAAACGGTAGGCGGTCAATTCCTGCTTCCGGAAGGAAGTGATTATATGAACTATGTAACATGGACCGACTTAATCCAGTGCGGAATATTTCTCACAGGTTATACTGCGATTCTTATTACTATCTTATATAAAAGGAAATAACCGCCCACAGCGACCAAACTAAAGCGGTTATTTTTAATATAAACTGTTTTTTGGAAGCGACCGTCTATCGGTATGCTCCTTTTTTATTATTATACAACAGCTCTGAAATTATGTCAACCCCTTTAAAATTTGCCTGTTTTGCGGAAAAATTCGTATAATCACTTGATTTTTTCAGCTGAACGTGATATAATATTTTATAGTAAGTATAAAGTAAGCTAAAGACCGGAAATTTCCGGTCTTTCTTATGTATATGGGAGATAGAGCTATGAAAATGAAAAAATTCGGTGCTACCGAACAGCTCGTTTATGAGCTTGCAAAACCTGTCGCTGAACAAAACGGTGTCAGCATATGGGACATTCGTTTTGAAAAAGAAGGTGCTTCGTGGTATCTCAGAGTCTTTATTGACAAAGAGGACGGCATCAACATTGACGACTGTGAAGCTGTAAGCCGTCCGCTGAGTGATATTCTTGATGAAAAAGACCCTATATCTCAGGGATACTTTCTGGAAGTCGGTTCGGCAGGACTTGAAAGAGAACTTGTCAGGGAATCACACTTTGAATCATGCAGGGGCAGCCTTGTGCAGGTGAAAATGATAAGACCTCTTGACGGTGTAAAGGAATTTACGGCAGTCCTTGCTGACTTTACAAAGGAAACGGCAGTTTTTGAATTTCCTGTTGATACAGGTGATGAAAACAGGGAAAACATTGAAATTGCTCTTGCCGATATCGCAAATATTAAATTATATGAAGATATAAATGAATATTTATAAAATAATTGGAGGAATAATCGGAAATGAACAAAGGTTTTTTTGACGCATTGTCTCTGCTGGGAAGCGAAAATAATGTTGACACTGACAAAATAGTAGAAAAGGTTAAATCCGCACTTATCAAGGCTATCAAGAAAGCATATCCTGACTGTGAGGACAATTTCCGTGTTGATATTGACCCGGTGAGAAAGAAATTTGATATGTTTCTTATCAAGACTGTTGTTGATGATGAACCTATCGACTACAACGAAATCAATATTGATGAAGCCAGAACTATCGACCCTGCCGCATATGTGGGCGGAACTGTTGACTATCCGCTGGACGCTGCAAAGTTCGGAAGAGCTGCTGCACAGTCTGCAAAGCAGTCCATCAAGGGCGACCTGAGAGAAATCAACCGTGAGAACATACTTAACCAGTTCCAGGACAAGGAAAACGAATGCATTACAGCAACAGTTTCACAGGTTGAACCGGGAAGCGGAACTGTTACTGTTGTTTATGACAAGACAGAGCTTTATCTTTTCAGAAATGAACAGATTCCTGGAGAGCATTTCAAGGAAGGCGACAAGATAAAGGTTTATGTTACTGGAATCGCAAACAAGGCTAAAAAACCTATCATAAAAATTTCAAGAGCACACAGGGATCTTGTAAAAAGACTTTTCGAGCTTGAAGTTCCTGAAATCTATGAGGGAATTGTGGAAGTCAAGTCAATTTCAAGAGAAGCCGGTGCAAGAACAAAAATTGCTGTTGTTTCAAGAGATGAAAATGTTGACGCTGTCGGAGCCTGCATAGGTCCTAAGAGAACAAGAATTCAGGCTATCGTTGATGAACTCAACGGCGAAAAGATTGATATTATAAAGTACAGCGAAGACCCGGCTGAATTCATTGCAAGAGCACTTGCTCCGGCAAAGGTAATAAGCGTTAAGGTTTCTGAAGGTGAAACACATGAATGTTCTGTTATCGTTCCTGCTGACCAGCTTTCACTGGCTATCGGCAACAGAGGTCAGAACGCAAAGCTTGCCGCTAAACTTACAGGATACAAAATAGACATCAAGCCGGAAACAAATATTACAGAGCAGTCAGAAGAAGCTTCTGAGGAAAAGCCTGAAGAAACTGAAACAGCCGCTGAGGAAACAACAGTTCAGGCGGAAGAAACTCCGGAAGTTTCACAGGAAGCTCCTGTATCCGAAGAATAATTTAAAAAGGGTGACAGCTTATGAAAACTAAAAAAATACCTCTTAGAATGTGTCTCGGATGCAACGAAATGAAACCTAAAAAGGAAATGATACGAGTTGTCAAATCCCCTGAGGGAGAAATCTCCCTTGATTTCACCGGAAAGAAATCCGGAAGGGGTGCATATATCTGCCGCAGCTGCGATTGCTTTGAAAAGGCAAGAAAGGCAAGACGGTTTGAAAAAAGTCTGTCATGTAAAATCGAAGAAAGCGTTTATGAGGAGATGAAACATGAATTCACAACAGAAAATAATTAACCTGCTCACAATATGCAAAAAGGCGGGAAAGGTGGTCTGCGGCTTTGACGCTGTTAAAGACGCTGTTTATGAGGGAAACGTTTCATGTGTTCTTACAACCGACGATATTTCCCAGAAAACACTTAAAGAAGTCAAATTTTTCAGCGGCAATTCACATATTGAGGTTCTCGAACTTGGTATGGATTCTGCTGACCTTTACGGAATTTTAGGAAAAGAAGTTGTTGTCGCAGCGATAAGCGATTTCGGATTTGCCAAACGTTTCAGAGAGCTTTGCAACGACCCGATTGCCAAAAAGCTCAGAAAGAAACAACAGTAAGCAAAGCTTACGTTTATATAGATTTGAAAATTTAATATTTAATGGAGGTTTCGCCTATGACGAAAAAGATAAAACTGACAGAGGCTGCGAAAGACCTTAAAATTGATAATCAGGAACTTATTGACCTGATGGAAAAATATGATGGTACAAAAAGAAAAAATACAACAGCTCTTTCAGCAGATGAGATGAACTATATACTTGAGCATTATTCACAGAGCAATCAGGTTGAAAGTTTCGACAGATACTTTGATTCAAAGAACCATCCGGTTTCCGAAGAAAAGGAAGAAGAAAAACCAGCTCAGAAAGCCGCACCGAAAAAGAGCGAAAGCAAGAAATCCGCTCCGAAGGAAACTGCAAAAAAGACTAAGGAAACTCCTAAGGCGGCAGAAAAGAAATCCGAAAACAAGACAGTTAAAGCGGAAACACCGAAAAAGACTGATTCAAAAACCGAAGAAATCAAGACAGAGAGCGTCAAGAACGAAAAGAATATGAATAAAAACGACAGATTCAAAAGACCTGAACAGCCTTTCAGCAAAAAGGACAAGGAAAAGGAAAAAGAAAAGAAGCATCAGGAAAAGGCTCAGAAACATCCTGAAAAGCAGAAGCTTGGTACCTCAATGTCAATGACTGTTGAAACAACAACAGAAAGCAACAGAAGAACAGTTGATACAAGAGGTTCATATGTAAATCTTGACAAGTACAACGAAAGATATGAACAGATTGCTCCTGCAAACAAGCACAAGGATAATTACACAAGAAAACAGAAGATAAATCAGAAATCTGCACAGAGAAACAAGAACAAATTTTCAAGCAAGAAGGAAACTGAATCTGAAAAGCTCCGCCGTCTTGAACTCGAAAGAGCAAGAAAACAGCAGCTTAAAGTTCTTATCCCTGATGAAATCACAGTCGGCGAACTCGCTGCAAGACTGAAGGCAACTGCAACAGACGTTATCAAAAAGCTTATGGGTCTGGGCGTTATGGCTTCAATCAACGAGGTTATCGACTTTGATACAGCTGCACTTGTAGCAGACGAAATGGGTGCAAAGGTTGAAAAGGAAGTTATCGTCACTATTGAGGAACGTCTTATTGATGACAGTGAGGACGATGCGGCAAATACAGAGGAAAGAAGCCCTGTTGTTGTCGTTATGGGTCACGTTGACCACGGAAAGACTTCACTCCTTGACAGAATCAGACACGCAAATGTTACAGCTTCAGAAGCAGGCGGTATCACTCAGCATATCGGTGCTTATCAGGTAAAAGCAGGCGACAAGACAATCACTTTCCTTGATACTCCTGGTCATGAAGCGTTCACTTCAATGAGAGCAAGAGGTGCGGATATCACTGATATTGCTATCCTCGTAGTTGCCGCTGATGACGGTATCATGCCGCAGACTGTTGAATCAATCAACCACGCAAAAGCTGCAAACGTTTCCATCGTTGTTGCTGTAAACAAGATGGATAAGGAAGGTGCAAACGTTGAAAGAGTTAAACAGGGTCTTACAGAGCATGGTCTTGTTCCGGAAGAATGGGGCGGCGACGTTATGTGTGTTCCTGTTTCAGCAAAGACAGGCGAAGGTATAGACGAACTTCTTGAGGACGTTCTGCTTATCGCTGAAATGAAAGAACTCAAGGCTAACCCTGACAGACTTGCAAAGGGTGCTGTTATCGAAGCAAGACTTGACAAGGGCAGAGGTCCGGTTGCAACACTTCTCGTACAGAACGGTACACTTAAAACAGGTGACATCATTATCGCAGGAACATCTGTCGGCAGAGTTCGTGTAATGACAGACTATAACGGAAACAAGATAAATTCAGCCGGTCCTTCAGTTCCTGTTGAAATAACAGGTCTTGCAGAAGTGCCGAGTGCAGGTGACACATTCAACGCTGTTGAGGACGAAAAGCTTGCAAAGGAACTCGTTGAACAGAGAAAACATGAAGCTAAGCAGGAACAGTTCAAGTCAGTTCAGAAGGTAACTCTTGACAACCTGTTCAGCCAGATTGCACAGGGCGAGGTAAAGGAACTTCCTATAATTGTTAAGGCTGACGTTCAGGGTTCTGTTGAAGCCGTTAAGCAGTCACTTGAAAAGCTTTCAAATGAAGAAGTAAGAGTAAAGGTTATTCACGGCGGTGTCGGTGCTGTTTCAGAGGGAGACGTTATGCTCGCTTCTGCATCAAACGCAATTATCGTAGGATTCAACGTTCGTCCTGACCCTGTTGCTGAGGAAAGCGCTAAGCGTGACGGCGTTGACATCAGACTTTACAGAATCATTTATGATGCAATAGAAGAAATCTCAACAGCCATGAAGGGTATGCTTGCTCCTAAGTTCAGGGAAGTTATCCTCGGAAAGGCTGAGGTAAGACAGGTTTACAAGATATCAAGCGTCGGTGCTGTTGCAGGTTCATATATCACAGACGGAAAGATAACAAGAAACTGCCAGATTCGTGTTGTCCGTGACGGAATCGTTATTGCGGAAGACAAGATATCCTCTCTCAAGAGATTCAAGGACGATGCAAAGGAAGTTGCAAAGGGCTTTGAATGCGGTATAGGACTTGAAAAATATGCAGATATTAAAGAGGGCGATATTTTTGAAGGATTTATTATGGAAGAATATCGTGACTGATAATTCATGAAACGGAGATTTATATGTCAAGTTTTAAGGTTGGAAGAATGGGGGAAGACATAAAAAGAGAGCTTACAGCGATTTTCAGAGAGCTTAAAGACCCGAGAATCGCTGAGTTTCTCACAGTTGTGAGGGTTGACCTTTCAAATGACCTCTCACACTGTAAGGTTTATGTTTCCTGTTTTGAAGGCATAGACAAGGCAAGAGAATCGGTCAAGGGACTGACAAGTGCGTCAGGATTCATCAAAAGGGAGCTTTTCCACAGACTTCCTATGAGAAAATGCCCTGACCTTAAATTCATCGCTGATGATTCGATTGCAAAAAGTGCTGAAATAAACGAAAAATTAAGAGAACTTTAAAAGGGAGGGACAGTGTTCCGGTCTGACGCCGGAGGAGATCTGTATGAATATTGATTTTAATGAGGCTGCTGAAATTTTAAAAAACTGTGACAACGTTTATATTCTGATACACCAGAGTCCTGACGGAGACTGCATTGGTTCGGGAACGGCTCTTTATCATATGCTCAGGTATATGGGCAAGAGAGCAAGGGTTGTATGCTCTGACGAAATCCCGAAAAGATATGCTTTTATGCAGGAGGGATATACCGACGAGGAATTCACTCCGGAATTTATAATAGCTTCTGATGTTGCGGATATAAAGCTTCTGGGCAGATACAGCGAAATCTACGGCGACAGGGTTGACCTTTGCATAGACCATCACATTTCAAATACGGGATATGCCGCAAAAACCCTTGTCCGCCCGGACGCTTCCGCAGCCTGTGAAGTGGTTTACGAACTCATAAAGATACTCGGAATCCCCGCTGACGAACATATAACAACCTGTATATATACAGGAATTGCAACAGATACAGGCTGTTTCAAATATGAAAACACAACTGCCAGATGCCATGAAATTGTTGCAGAGCTTAAAAGAACCTGTCCTGTGAACTATGCCGGAATAAACAGAAATATGTTCGAGGTAAAAAGCAGGGCAAGACTTAAAACAGAACGTGCAGTTACGGATATTATGGAATACTACCTCAACGACAAATGCACCATGATATGCATTACAAGCGATATCATAAACGAAATGGGCGTTGATGCCGCTGAACTCGAAGGCATGGCAGGAATACCATTGCAGGTCGAGGGCGTTGAGGTCGGCGTTACAATAAAGCAGAAGGACGAAAACAGCTTTAAAATATCTATGCGTTCGGCAAACAAGGTTAACGTTTCGGATATCTGTGCATCGCTCGGCGGAGGCGGTCATATAAAGGCTGCCGGCTGTCTGCTCCATGGAACTCTGGACGAAGTAAAGAAAACAATTGTTGACGCAGTTGCAAAAGGAATTGAAAAATGTTAAACGGTATTATCTGTGTAAATAAACCAGAGGGATTTACATCATTTGATGTCATTGCAAAACTTCGTGGAATACTCAGAATGAAAAAGCTCGGTCACAGCGGAACTCTTGACCCGATGGCAACAGGAGTTCTGCCTGTGTTTGCAGGAAGTGCAACAAGGGCGATAAGCATTCTCCCCGACACTGACAAAAGTTATCTTGCGGGATTCCGTTTAGGACTTGTAACTGATACACAGGATATTACCGGAAAGATACTTGAAGAAAAACCGTTTTCTGTTTCCATACAGGAAATTGAAGCGAAGGCTCCCCTTTTCCGCGGGAATATAAAGCAGATACCGCCTATGTATTCCGCTGTTTCGGTCGGCGGAAAACGTCTTTACGAACTTGCAAGAAAGGGCATTGAAATTGACCGTCCGGCAAGGGAAATTTTCATTGATAATTTTGATATAACTGAATTTGATGAAAAGACAGGCTGTGGAAAACTTTCCGTCACCTGTTCAAAGGGTACTTATATAAGAACGCTTATCCATGACCTCGGTCAGGAACTCGGCTGTGGTGCGGTAATGACAACTCTTGTCAGGACAGCCGCCTGCGGATTCACTCTTTCAGACTGTTACACTCTGGACGAAATCCAGAAAATTGCGGACGAGGGAAAAGCGGAAACCATAACAGGAAGCTGTGAAAGGCTTTTTGACGGCTACCCGTCACTTCAGCTAAGCAGACAGAAAGCAGCCATGTACAGAAACGGTGTGAAACTCCGTCTGAATGAGCTTAAAGGATACGGCGGAGAGGAATTTCTGAAAATATATTCTGACAGCGGTGAATTTATCGGGATTGCCCGGTCTGATATGGAAAACGGTGTTCTGAGAGTTTTAAAAAACCTCAGCGGAGGCGGTGAGCCTTAAAAATGAAAATGCTCTCTCAAAATGAAAATACAGACGAAAGCACAGCGGTAGCCCTCGGAATCTTTGACGGTGTTCACATCGGACATCGTGAAATAATCTCAAGAACGATTGCTCTTTCTGAGGGTAAAACTGCTCCGTGTGTTTTCACATTCCGTACAGAAAGTGTTGAAAAAAAGCACGGAAAAAATTACGAGTTTATTTATCCGGACAGCCGTAAAAACAGCATTCTTGAAACACTGGGAATAAAGTATATATACTCCCCTTCCGTTTCAGATGTTCAGAATATGTCCGGAGAAGAATTTGCGGAAAAGATACTTTCGGACAAGCTTCACGCAAAAACAGTTGTCTGCGGAGAAAATTTCCGTTTCGGAAAAAATGCCGCCTGCGGAAGCAGAGAACTTCTTCAGCTGGGCAGAAAACTTGGGTTTGATGTGGAAATATGTCCGCTTGTAAAGGTAAACGGAAAGGAAATAAGCTCGGAAATTATAAGGGATATGCTCAGAAACGGTGATATGAAAAACGCTTCTGTGCTTCTCGGTGAAGATTACTTTACTGATGCTCTGGTTGTCGGCGGAAACAGAATCGGAAGAACAATCAGTTTTCCGACAATAAACCAGCTTTTTGAATGCGGACAGCTTGTCCCGAGAAGGGGCGTTTATGCGTCTGTCACTTATATTGACGGAAAAAAATATCCGTCAGTTACAAATGTCGGAGTAAAGCCGACTGTTGAAAAAAACATCTCCCCTCTTGCGGAAACGAATATAATAAATTTCAGCGGCGACCTTTACGGCAGGAACATAGTTCTGCGGCTGATGGATTTTCTCCGCCCCGAAAAGCGGTTCCCGAGCATTGAGGCTCTCAGGGAGCAGATAGCAAGGGACACCGAGACCGTCAGAAACAGAGAATACAATATATAAAAGTATATCTGATATTTTCAGAAAGGACTGTTTATAAATGGATACATCTAAGAAAATACGCACCAGATTTGCACCCAGCCCCACGGGCTTTATGCACATCGGCAATCTGCGTACAGCTATCTACACCTATATCATCGCCAAGAAGTACGGCGGAGATTTTATCCTCAGGATCGAGGATACCGACCAGGAAAGATACGTTGAGGGCGCAGTTGAAAAGATATATGACACCCTTAGAGTCTGCGGACTTAACTGGGACGAAGGCCCCGATATCGGCGGACCCGTTGGTCCCTACATTCAGTCCGAGAGAATGGGTATCTACAAGGAATATGCCTTAAAGCTCATTGAGTCGGGTCATGCGTATTACTGCTTCTGCACCAAGGAGAGAATTGATGCTCTTCACAAGGCTCAGCAGGAAGCTAAGGTATCCAATATGATGTACGACCGCCACTGCCGCAATCTTCCCAAGGAAGAGGTTGACAGGCTCCTTGCGGAGGGTACACCCTATGTTATCCG
>USJI01000006.1 GCA_900554975.1 uncultured Ruminococcus sp.
CTTTCGTTTTTGTCTTTAAATTTTCTTAACTGATTTTTATTATATCGTTTCCGGCTTTGATCTTTCCGGAAGCGGTAACGTCAAATTTGCTGTAATCATCGCTGTTGCAGATAATCATAGGTGTTGTTGTCTTATATCCTGCGTCCTTTATCTGCCTGATGTCAAAACTTACAAGAAGATCGCCCTTCTTTACGCTGTCGCCTTCGTTAACATGAACTGTAAACGGCTTTCCTTCAAGCTTTACGGTATTGATTCCGATATGAAGGAGTATCTCACAGCCGTCTTCTGAAACAATGTTAACAGCGTGTTTTGTATCAAAAACTGTATCAATTTTACCATCGCATGGTGCATAAAGCTTACCCTCATCCGGTTCAATTGCAATACCCTCGCCGAGAACGCCTGTGGAGAAAACTTCATCATCGACTTCTGCAAGCGGTACAACAGTTCCGTTCAGATGTGCTGCAAGTGTTATCTGCTTTGCATTTTCAGCATTATTTTCGCTTTTCTGCGGTTTTACTTCTTCCTTTTCCGGCTGAGTGTCACCAAGAATCTCATCAAGTCTGTCCGATTCAGGAGTATCCATAAAGTCCTCAAGATGTGACTTTACAACAGATACCTGCGGACCGTAAACAACCTGTATTCCGTTGCCCTTGTGTATAACGCCTGACGCTCCGCTCTGTTTCAGACTTGCATCGTCAACCTTTGAAGGGTCAATAACTGTAATACGAAGTCTTGTCGCACAGCAGTCAACATCGGAGATATTTCCCTTTCCGCCAAGACCTTTAAGGATAAGTGCACTTGTAATGTCAACTGAACCGCTCTGTTTTGAAGTTTCGCCTCCGGCTTTTCTTGCATCAACATCTTTTCTTGTATAAAGCTTAGTTTCTTCATCGTCTGCTTCTCTGCCAGGAGTTTTGAGATTGAATTTCTTAATCATAAAGCTGAATACGAAATAGTAAACAACTGCGTAAATCAGACCGATTATAACTACCCATATCCAGTTGGTTTTCTTGTTTCCCTGTAAGATACCGAAAAGTGTAAGGTCAATGATACCGCCTGAGAATGTCATTCCAACGCCGACATTGAAGATGTGCATAAGCATATATGACAGACCGGCAAGTACACAGTGAACAGCATACATAGCAGGAGCCACGAACAGGAATGTAAATTCAAGAGGCTCTGTAATACCTGTCAGCATTGATGTCAGAGCAGCTGAGATAAGAAGACCGCCGACAACCTTTTTCTTTTCAGGTCTTGCACAGCGGTACATTGCAAATGCTGCGGCAGGAAGACCGAATATCATAAACGGGAATTTACCGGACATGAATCTTGTTGCTGAAACGGAGAAATGTGTTGTGGATTTTGATGCAAGTTCTGCAAAGAAAATATTCTGTGCACCCTGAATAAGAGTTCCGTCAACCATTGCTGAACCGCCAACTTCTGTCTGCCAGAAAGGCATATAGAAAACGTGGTGAAGTCCGAACGGAATAAGTGCTCTTTCGATGATTCCGTATATCCATGTTCCGGCATAACCTGATGCAAGAACTAAATTTCCGAGATGTGCAATACCGCTCTGAACCACCGGCCAGATGAAGAACATCAGAATTCCGACGATAAGATAAACAAGACTGCATATAATAGGTACGAATCTTGTTCCGCCGAAGAAGGATAATACCTGAGGAAGTTCTATCTTGTAGAATTTGTTGTGAAGTGCTGCAACGCCAAGACCTACGATAATACCTCCGAAAACACCCATCTGAAGGGTTGTGATTCCGAGGACTGATGTTGTTGAGTTTGCCGCCATTGCTTCAACGCCGCCCTTTGCGGAAATGAGTGCACTTATGGCTGTATTCATAATAAGATATGCAACTGCACCTGAAAGTGCGGCAACTTCCTTTTCCTTTTTCGCCATTCCTATGGCAACGCCCATCGCAAACAGCAACGCCAGATTGTCGAATACTGCACTGCCTGTCTTGCTCATTATGTCGAGTATTGTGTAGAGAATTCCGCCTTCGCTGATAATTTTTGTCAGATGATAAGTTTCAAGTGTTGTCGGGTTTGTGAACGAGCTTCCGATACCAAGCAGCAGACCTGCAACCGGCAGGATTGCTATCGGCAGCATGAAAGAACGTCCAACTCGCTGTAAAACACCAAAGATTTTGTCTTTCATGATTATACCTCCTAAATTTTTTTCTGTCTGAAAGCAAATGGTACCGGGTTTGCCTCCGACATAATAATATAAAATAAATTATAAATTATTTTCCTTTGAAGTAATTTTTATAAGATGAAGTGTAATTGTTATAACCTCATCTTTGCTGATTTTTTTGCCGTATGCTTCATTTATAAATTCCTGCATACCTGCCGCACATTCATAATGTTCTTTGTAGTTGCTTCTGATAAGTGCGGTCAGAATCGGGTCAGAGCTTAAAACTTCTCTGTACTCTTCATTTTTAAAAAGTCTCTGTGCCATATATTTCAGATGAATCAGAAATCTTTCATATGCTGACGATGTTTTGTCAATGCTTTCGCCGTAATGGTCAGAAACAATTTTTATACAACTGTCAATGAGTTTGGTAATGTCATAAACTTCACTCATATTAGTATACAGCCTTGCGTTTATTATATGCATTGCAATAAATCCCGCTTCGTCCTGATGAAGTTTTATTCCGAGATTTTTTTCAATCTGTTCAAGACAGTAATAACCAAGTTTCAGTTCCTCAGGGTAACATTCCCGTATGCTGTCTATCAGCGGATTTGTGAATTCTATCCCCTGTTTCTTTCGCTCAATAGCAAAACCGATATGGTCTGAAAGGGTTATTACAAGCGATTCATTAAGCTTTGAAGGAATACATTTTTTGATATGTTCTACCATATCGCTTGTAAGTCTTATGCATTCAAACGGTATTTCCGTCATAAGATCCATAAGCCTTTTCTGAAGTGCTGAATCTGTGAAAATATATGTTTTCTGAATCTGTGAAGGTTCAACGCTGTCACCGTATTTCTTTCCGAATCCGATTCCTTTTCCGGATACTATCTGTTCCCTTCCCTTTTCATCAAGAATACAGACATTGTTATTATTGATAACTTTGATTATTTTCATACATTTCTCCCCTGTTCTCCCTTATATAAACAAAAAAACCAACCCATACGCACACATATTATTACCCTTAATTAAAATAATAATATTCAAATAACGTACTAAGTTGGTTATGCCTGTTACAAATTCTGAACAGTAACACTCCAATATTCAAGGAGCTTTAATTGCTCTCTTTAGCTTGATTCAAGTATACCACAACACTTCTGATTTGTCAATAATATATATAAATTTGTCAACCGGTTTCTATGTTTTGTATAATTTTTCTGTTTAAGTTTTAAGCATATTACACAAATCAATATATCTGCCAAAGAAAATTCCCCGATACACATCAAGCATATCGGGGAGAACGCAAAGCTAAAATTAATATTTATCGTCGTCAAGGTCAATTTTAATCGGCTGGTCAGCTAATGACATTCCGCCATCTTCCGGTTGATTATTTTTTGCATAAGCATCATATTCACTGCTGAGTTTGAACTGTGAAATTTCTTCCCTGAGCATCTGTGCCTGACCGGAAAGCTCCTCACTTGCCGCCGCACTTTCCTCAGATGTAGCAGAGTTTGTCTGGACAACAGCGGATACCTGTTCCAGACCGATTGTAATCTGGTTGATAGCCTCTGCCTGTTCTGTAGATGCATTCTGTATCTTACTGATTGTTTCAACAACCATTTCAGAATGTTTCTTTACTTCTTCAAGCGCCTTAGCTGTTTCCTGAGCTATCTCCGTACCCTTTTCAACGCTTTCAACAGAGCCTTCAATAAGTCTTGTTGTCTGTTTTGCAGCGTCAGCACTCTTTGATGCAAGGTTTCTTACTTCATCAGCAACAACAGAGAATCCCTTTCCTGCCGCACCGGCTCTTGCCGCCTCAACAGCAGCGTTAAGAGCAAGGATATTTGTCTGGAACGCAATATCATCAATAACTTTGATTATCTTGCTTATCTGTGAAGATGAATCATTTATTTCGTTCATTGCACTCATCATCTGGTGCATATATTCGTTACTGCTTTCAATTCCATTCTGTGATTCCTTAACGTAATCGCTTGCAACAGTTACATTCTTGGCATTCTGATTTACCTGTTCAGATACAGACATGATAGAAGATGACAGCTGCTGAATTGAACTTGCCTGTTCTGTTGCGCCCTGTGAAAGTGACTGTGCAGCAGTTGCGACCTGTTCAGCGCCTGAATTTACCTGTTCCGCAGCAATGTTTATAGATGAAAGTGTGTTATTGAGCGAACCTGCTATTTTGTTTATAGAATCTTTGATAGATGAAAAGTCTCCTATATATTCACGAGTAATTTTATTTGTCATGTCACCTGCCGCCATGCTTTCCATATGGCTGGAAATGTCTTCAATATAGGTTTTCAGGTTCGATATTGTTTCCTTCAGTGATTCCGCAAGCTTTCCGATTTCATTATTCGGAGCGGATTTCACCTCAACAGAAAGATTTCCCTGAGCCATTTCATGGGCCACATCACAAAGATTTATAACCGGTTTTACAACACTGTTACCAATAAACAGGCTCATAAGAACAATAACTATAACTGCAACTGCCACAATTACAACCGCAATTATCAATATTGCCTGTTCACGCTGTGTCTGAACATTTTCCATGCTGAGACCTGCAAAAATCGCACCTATAGTATTTCCGTCACCATCAGTTATTGGTCTGTATGCCGCCATATATTCCTTGCCCATTATTTGGGTTTCTTCAATATATTCTTTCTGTTCCTCAAGAACTGTTTTGGCAATTTTAGAATCCATTTTTGTTCCTACAGAGCGCTGGTTATTCTTCATAATGGTTGTGTTTATTCTTTCATCATTCAGGAAAATTGTATATTCATTTTCCGTTGAGCCCTTGATATCATCAAGAAATGCCTCATCATCAAAAGAATATGTAACAGAAACCACACCTATAACCTCTCCCTTGCCGTTTTTAATAGGAGTTCCGGTTCTTGCACCCATTTTAATATTGTTTCCGGCAGAAACTGATGTTGTTGTCTGTCCTGCCAGAGCCTTTTCAACATAGTCAAGATCTGCTATTGAATCGCCTTTTTTGTCGTCATAATAACGGACAATAACTGTTCCTTCATTATCTGTAATGGTGATACAGTTTGTTGACATTGCAGTCATCTTATAAAAGTTGTCTATTGCAGAATAAACTGTTGACGGATCAGCGCCATTGTTCATGGCGTCTATCAGAACGCTGTACTGTGACAAATTTTTAGCGGGTGTTGCCGATTCTTCAAGACATTTGAAAATATCATTTTCCAGGATAGTAAGCGAATCACTTGCATGGTCATGAATACTCGATGTTGTGATTGAATTCAATTTATAATAAACTGTTCCGAATACTGAAAACGATGTAACAAGTATACCTATCACAGTTATTATAACTAATCCTGTTCTTATTTTTCCTTTTTTCATTACATTCAGCTCCCATATCAAAAAATATATTTTAATTAAGTTAAATCCAGTATACCACACATTAGTTAAAAAGTCAACGCTTTTCGTCAAATACAACAGTTTTAACATTTTACAGATACATTTATTGTGCATTTTGCCGTTCGTCCCCTTTAAGACATTATACGGTCAGTGCTTAACAGATTACGCAAAGGCATATTTATAAATTTTCTGCAAAGCCATACGGTATACTTTGTTAATTATGTATAAAAATAGAAGAAAAATCAATTTGCTATGGAATTTCTGATGAAAATATGTTATAATAAAACAAATGTATTTATTTTTAGCAATAACATTTATTTTATCGCTTTAGTTTCAGCCGTTTTTCAAATAGTATAAACGGCATGATTTACAAGACCCTTTAACTGAAAGGGTAAGCATATATATTCGAGAGGTGAACAAATTGTCAGACGTACTTTCCCAAAGCCAGATAGACGAGCTTTTAAAAAACCTGAACAATGCAGATTCCCAGACTCTTGAAGATATGAGCGACAGTCTTTCCGAAAAGAAAGTAAAGGACTATGATTTCAAGGCGCCGAAAAAATTCACCAAGGAACAGCTTAAAACCATAGGCACAATTTACGAATCCTACGCAAGACTTTTTTCATCATATCTGACAAGTATCACAAGATTTTACTGCAAGGTTGAAGTTCTTCAGATAGAAGAACAGCGTTTCTATGAATTCAATAATGCTCTTCCTGACTGCACACTTATGGGAAATATTGACCTTCTGTTTAATGAGAACGATGATGTAATGGACACAAGATGCATGGTTCAGTTTTCAAATGCAGTTACATTTTCACTTATAGACAGGCTCCTCGGCGGATACGGAAAAAATACGGATTTATCAAGAAACTTCACAGATATCGAAATAAGAGTTATCCGGAATGTCCTTGAAAAAACGGGAGATCTTCTGAAAGAGGTTTTTTCGCCGTTTATTGATGTGACTCCTTCTCTTGTTGATATTGAATCCAATGCCCGTGTCAACCAGCCTATAACTGCCGATGAAGTTATTATTCTTGCAACGCTTCAGGTTGAATACAATGATGTTAAGAATGTTGTCACAATAACAATTCCCGCCATTACAATGGAATCCATTATCTCAAAGGGAAATTCTTCAAACGCAGTAAAAAGAACCTTCGATTCCGAAAAGGAAAAGGAATACCGTGACGGAATGATAAAACGTATTTCACGTTCCGACTTTAAAATACAGGCTGTTCTTGCACAGACTCAGGTTGATCTGACGGAAATACTTGAACTTCATCCTGACGATGTGCTTATGCTCAATGTCCCTATCGACCAGAATATTTCTCTTATGGTCAACAACGAAAAGCTTTTTGACGGGAAAATGGGAATTGTAAATCACAAAAAAGCAATTAAAATCTGTAATGTTTATGATACAAGGAGATAAAAATGGCCGGACCTGTTTTAGACGAAATGAAAACTGATGCCTTAGGGGAAGTTTACAATATTGCTATGGGGTCGGCGGCAACTGCTGTTTCGGGAATGATCGGCGAAACTGTTTCGATCACAGCTCCGGAAGTTACCGTATGTCAGGCGAGTAATATTGTAAAAACAAAGCTTAATAAAATAGTTAAGGGAATCCTTTTCACCAAGGGCGAAGAAAATGTATATGTCAAAGTAAAATATACAAGCGGAATAAAGGGAACATCTGTCATGGTCTTCAATCAGGAAGACATGGAGATGGTCGTAAACAAGCTCATGGGAAATGACCTTGATGTCAGTGATGACTTTGAGTTCGACGAAATGAGCATTTCTGCTGTTACGGAACTCATGAACCAGATGATGGGTGCAGCCGCAACCTCCCTTTCTCAGGTTGTGAACACTGCGGTAAGCATTGCCCCTCCGGAAACAACTGTTTCAGCAAATACAAAAACACTTTACAAATTACAGGAAATCGATCCTGACGATGAAGTCTGTGTTATATCATTCGATATCGCTGTCGGTGATGCTATTGACAGCCGCTTTATACTTATTCTCCCTGTTGGCACAGCAAACAGCATGGCTTCTTCTCTCCTCGGTATAGAGGAAGATGAGGACGAAGATGAAGATGATGAGGATTTCGACGACGAAGACGAAGATATCGAAGAAGATGACGAGGACGATGAAGAGGAAGAAGACATCGACCAGGATTCCATATTAAGCGGTGAAAAAAGAGATGCAATCGGTGAAATCCAGAATATTATGATGGGTTCTGCCGCTACCGCACTTTCAAATTTCATGAATGCAAAGGTATGGATTACAACACCTAAGGTCACTGTCAAAAAAGCCGGAAAGATAAGTTTCGAGGAACTTGACCCTTCAATCTGCGTTAAAATCAAATATGTCAAGGGTATCCATGGTGCTTCTGTTCTGGTACTCAAACAGAACGACGTACAGATGATGGTAAACCAGCTTATGGGACTCCCGCCGGAAGTGACTGACGATTTTGAGTTTGACGAAATGAATATTTCTGCTGTATGCGAAATTATGAACCAGATGATGGGTGCTTCGGCAACGACTCTTTCAGAAATCATCAATACTCCGACCGATATCTCAACTCCTGAAGCGGTGGTTATACAGTCTGACAAGGACATTTTAAAGCTTAACAATCTTGAAACTTCTGATTATGCCTGTCTGGTTTCATTCGACCTTACCATTGACGGCATTATGAGCAGTCACTTTGTAACCATGCTTTCCATCGACCTTGCAGAGGAACTTGCTGAAAAGGTTATCGCAAGCTATTCTTCCGACCTTGACGAATATGAGGAAGAAGCCAAGGAAAGCAAAAAGGATAAAAAGAAAAGCAAGAAAAAGGCTGTTGAACCTGAACCGGAAGAAGATGACGATGAGGAAGAGGAAGAAGAAAAGCCGGCTAAAAAATCCAGAAAAAAAGCCGAAGAACCTTCTGAACCTGCAAAGCCGAAAAAAGCAGCTAAAACCGAAACGGCAAAGCCAAAGCCGGCACCTGTGCCGAAGAGCCGGGTCGTTGCAAACGGTTCTGCCGGAAAGAGTCTGAATGTTCAGGAATTCCATATTGATTCACTTGATGAAGAAGAAGAAAAAACACCTCCGCTTACAGAAAAGCAGTACAAAAACCTCAACTCACTGCTTGATGTTCCTATGGACGTTACCGTTCTTATCGGTTCAACACAGAAGAGCATAGAGGAAGTCGGAAACTTCACAAAGGGAACAGTTATAGAACTTGATACCCTTGCAAATGAACCTGTTGATATTCTGGTCAACGGAAACCTTATCGCAAAGGGCGATGTCGTTGTTGTTGATGACAACTTTGCCATAAGAATAACAGAGGTTATAGACAAATACAGTAAATACAGAAGATTCTGATTTACTTGAAATACATAAATTTAAGTAACAAGCATGATAAAATAAAGGAGAGATTACACTATGGGTAAGAAAATTTTGGTTGCAGACGATGCCGCTTTCATGAGAATGATGGTAAAGGATTCATTGAAGAAAAACGGCTATACAGATATTATAGACGCTGCTGACGGTGAAATTGCCTGCAAGCTTTATGAATCAGAAAGTCCCGACCTTGTTATAATGGATATCACAATGCCTAACAAAACAGGTATTGAAGCACTCAGAGATATCAAGGCGGCTGACCCTAATGCAAAAGTTATAATGTGTTCTGCTATGGGACAGGAAGCTATGGTTGTTGAAGCTATAAAGCTCGGCGCACTTGACTTCATCGTAAAGCCTTTCAAGCCTGACAGAATTATCCAGGCTGTTGAAAAGGTTCTCGGATAATATTCCGGAAGGAGAATAGCAATGCCTTTTAACAGTATAGATGAACTTGACGATATGCACGTTGACGTACTGACCGAACTTGGAAACATCGGCTCTGGAAATGCGGCGACTGCTCTGGCGTCACTTATGAATACAGAGATAAACATAAATGTTCCTCATGTAAGAATCCTTGGTTTCAATGATGTTGCCGATTACGTCGGCGGTCCGGAAAATGTCGTTCTGGGAGTTCTGATAAAGCTCAGCGGCGATGTTGACGGAATGATACTTTATGTTTTCAATGATGACCTTATAAAAAATGTTCTTAAAGTATTTTTCGGAAAGGACTACACCTCCGTTTCCGAGCTTGATGAAATGGATATGTCAGCTCTCAACGAAATAGGAAATATAATGGCGTCGTCCTACGTCAATGCACTTTCATCAATGACCTCGCTTACAATTGATGTATCCGTTCCTTCCATGTGTGTTGATATGGCGGGAGCAATACTCAGCGTTCCGTCAATTGAATTTGCACAGGTCGGCAATAAGGTTTTGTTTATCGATGATTCTTTTTCCATCGGCGAAAACAGCGATAAGGTAAAAAGCAATATGATTCTTGTACCGGAAATGGATTCACTCAACAAAATTTTTGAAAGGCTTGGAATAATGTAAAATGGCCAGTGTGATAAATGTCGGAATTTCTGATTTAAACGTTGCAAATCCGCCTGATGTCTTAGCTACATATGCTCTTGGTTCATGTGTAGGCATATGCCTTCTCGATAACAACCGTAAAATCGGCGGGCTTGCTCATATAATGCTTCCAAACAGCAAGGAAGCTGCAAATGCATCCGTTAATCTCAGAAGATATGCTGATACAGGTATATCCGAACTTATCAGCCAGATGCAGAAAAAAGGGGCTGTTCTTGCCTCAATAACCGCCAAAATTGCCGGCGGAGCACAAATGTTTCAGACAAAGTGTACATCATTCAATATAGGACAGAGAAACGTTGAGGCAGTAAAAAAAGTTCTTGCCGCTTACAGAATAAGGATTCTTGCAGAAGATACCGGTCTGAATTACGGAAGGACAGTTTTTTTCAATGTTGAAACAGGGGTTATGCAGGTAAAATCTGTAACACAGGGGATAAAAAATCTCTGACGCATGATATTATATAAATATAGAAAAAGGCATGACAGCTTTAAAACTGTCATGCCTTTTGTTTTACTGAAAATTATTTTTTAAAAAACATCTGCAACTTTGCCGATATGCCAGATATTTTCAGCGTAGTCGCTTATGGTTCTGTCTGAGCTGAACTTTCCTGCATTGCACATATTGTACCAGAGCTTCTTGCCGATATATTTTCTTCCGCTGAAATCAGCAATGCAGCGAAGTTTTACATCAACATAACTTTCAAGGTCGCCGATCAGATAGTAGTTGTCAGGTGAATGCCATGATGCACCGTCTGTAAGTGAGAAATAAAGTTCTCTGAAATAACCTGTGCCGCCGTCTGAAACCGTTCCGTCAATGAGCGTTTCAACAACACGTCTTATCTTAGGATTCTCAGACAAAAGCTTTCTGCTGTCATATTTCGGCATAATATCCTTGAGTTCTTCAACTCTTGCACCAAAGATATAGTTATTGTCCTCTCCTGCCTC
The DNA here is from genome assembly GCA_900554975.1 of uncultured Ruminococcus sp. Classification (GTDB taxonomy): domain Bacteria; phylum Bacillota; class Clostridia; order Oscillospirales; family Ruminococcaceae; genus Porcipelethomonas. The sequence continues at coordinate 10,958 of USJI01000006.1, forward strand.
TCTTACAATCTCGATGTTTGCACCGTCATATGTTCCGAGAGTTACAGCACCGTTAAGCATAAGCTTCATATTTCCTGTACCGGAAGCTTCAGTACCTGCTGTTGAAATCTGTTCAGAAATATCTGCCGCCGGAATAAGTTTTTCCGCATAGGATACATTATAGTTTGAAACAAAGACAACCTTCATATACTTGCTTACTTCTTCATCGTTGTCAATCAGCTTTGCAATTTCGTTGATATACTTTATAATACCCTTTGCACGGCGATATCCCGGGGCAGATTTTGCACCGAAAATAAACGCTGTCGGATGCATATTCTTTATTTCGCCGGACTTGATTCCGAAATAGATATAAAGAATAGAAAACGCATTGAGAAGCTGACGCTTGTATTCATGCAGACGCTTTATCTGAATATCGAAAACAAAATCAGGGTCAAGCTTTATGCCTTCCTTTTTGAAGATATAGTCAGCAAGCTGAACTTTATTTTCCTTTTTGATGTTTATGAATCTGTTGATTATCTTTTCATCATCAGCATATTTTTCCAGTTCTTTCAGCTTGTCAAGATTTGTCATCCAGTCATCATTTCCGAGAAGCTCTGTAATGAATGCTGAAAGCGGTCTGTTGCAGAGGGCAAGCCATCTTCTCTGTGTAATACCGTTTGTCTTATTCTGGAAACGTTCCGGATAGATTTTATACCAGTCAGCCAAAACGGTATCTTTCAGAATTTCTGTATGAATCTCGGCAACGCCGTTTACATAAGATGAGCAGTATACAGCCATATCAGCCATATTTACAAGGCCGTTTCTTACAATCTTTATCTTTGCAATTTCCTCAGGAGTCTTACCCTTTTCATACATCTGGGCAATAAGTTTTTCATTTATCTGTAAAATAATTGCATAAACTTCCGGCAGAAGTTCTTCGACAAGACCGCAGTCCCATTTTTCGAGTGCTTCCGGCATTACTGTATGGTTTGTATAGTTGAACACCTTTACAGCGATAGAAAATGCCTTTTCAAAATTCATTCCGTTGTTCATCATTATTCTGATGAATTCAGGTATGGAAATTACCGGATGTGTATCATTGAGCTGAATTGTTATGCTGTCCGCAATGTTTTCGAGTGTTCCGAATCTTTCAAGATGCTTTTTTGTTATATCCTGAAGTGATGCACTACAGAAGAAATACTGCTGTTTGAGTCTGAGCTTTTTGCCCTCTCTTGTGTCGTCGTTCGGATAAAGAACTCTTGAAATATCTTCAGCTGAATTTTTTTCAAGACTTGCCTCTGTATATTTCTGCTGATTGAACAGAGCAAAATCAAATTCGTTTATTGCTTCTGACTGCCAGAGTCTGAGTGTGCTGATATGCTTTGTCTTACAGCCGAATATCGGCATATCATAAGGAACTGCCTTTACTGTCTGACCATTGAACTTAACCTCAACGGCATCGTCCTCATTTCTGACAGACCAAGGGTCACCGTATTTCGTCCAGTTGTCGGCTGTTTCTGTCTGGAAACCGTCCTCAATGCCCTGCTTGAAAAGTCCGTATTTATAGCGTATGCCATAGCCGTCAAGCGGAAGGTCAAGTGATGCGGCACTGTCAAGAAAACAAGCAGCAAGACGTCCGAGACCGCCGTTACCGAGAGCAGCGTCCTCTATCTCCTCAAGGTCGGAAAGATTTTTTCCCATTTCGCTGAAAACAGCCTGAACATCATCATAAAGTCCCAGACATAAAATGTTGTTGAAAACTGCCCTTCCCACAAGAAATTCCATGGAAAAATAGCAGGCACGTCTGCTCTGAAGATGAGCGTTCCTTGACTTTTCCCAGTTTTCAGCAGCATATTCCATAACTGCATTTCCCAGAGCTGTATGAAGTTCCTGCGGAGTTTCACATCCGCTGAGCTTTTCTTTC
>USJI01000007.1 GCA_900554975.1 uncultured Ruminococcus sp.
TTTATTTCAAGTCTCTTGCAAGACGGAGTTTCAGCTTGTTTTTTCGGAAGGTCGATTACCAGAATACCGTTTTTATATTCTGCATTTATGCCTTCCTGATTTACATTTGAAATATCAAAGCTTCTCTGGTATGAACCATAGCTTCTTTCTTTGCGAATGTAGTTTCCGGCATTGTCCTTTTCTTCATTTTCAGTTTTGTGTTCGGCTTTTATTGAAAGACAGTTGCCGTTGATATCAAGCGAGATATCATCTTTGTCAAAGCCTGGAAGTTCAGCTTCCATAACATATTTTTCGCCTTCATCACGAATATCGGTTCTGCATGATTTCATTGGCATTGAACCACCGAAAAAGTCTTTGTCAAAATCATTGAATGCGTTAAAAAGGTTGAAATTGTTTTCAAAAGGTGTAAGTCCATACATAAATAATTCCTCCTTGACTTTCGGGGATCGTTCCCCGGATGTTTTAATATCGTATGAAGATCAGTCTGCATTTTCTATCTTTTCATTGGTATCATTTCCTTTCTTGTTTCATTGTCTATATGATACTTCTGTTGTATGACGAAAATATTAAGTTTTTGTGAACAAATGATGAAAATTAGCACTCTACATACACGAGTGCTAAAACAATTATGTTAACCATTCTACAACTGTAAATACCTGTCTTTTATTGTTGAAGTCACATTGATTTTATGGTATGATATAGACAGAGGGGTGATATACAATGATAAAAATAGCTGTTGCTGATGATGACAGAATTGTCTGTCAGGAACTTAAACTGCTGATAGATAAATTTGCAGTAAAATACGATTACAACATTGTATGCAGTGTATTTGATTCATGCGAAGCATTTGTGGAATCAATAGAAAAAGGCGAGGAATATAAACTGGTGTTTCTTGACATAGAATTTCCGGAAATGAGCGGTATAGAGCTTAGCCAGAAAATAAGAAATTATTACAGAGATATGAAAATGCAGATAGTTTTTATATCGGCAAAACAGGACTATGCCATGGAGCTTTTTGACATACAGCCGTTTAATTTTCTTTTGAAACCATTAAGCGATGAAAGGGTTTATACCTGTCTTTCAAAATATATGACATTTTATAATCAGAGCCACAGATTTTTCGAATATACCTATGAAAACACGAAATATCGCATAGCTTTAAATGAAATTATATATCTGGAAAGCCACGGAAAGAAGATACAGATGCATACACATGACAGGGTAATTGAATTTTACGGGGTATTTTCTGAAACCGCTGAAAAACTCAGACAACAGTTTGTAGTGGTGAAAAGAGGCGTTATGGTGAACATTCAGCATATAAGGAAAAGCACATTTCTTGACCTTGAACTTGTAAACGGCGAAAAAATAAAAGTGAGCCGTAATTACCGTGAGGACGTACGCAACCGTATTGCATTGGACAGTATCATATAATAATGGGGGATAGAAATGGAAACTGCTTTATATATATCTTCAAATCTTCTGCACGTTTACTCAGTTTACATATTTTTTCAGACAATGCTTAAAAAGAGCTGCCTTAGTAAATGGCTTGAAGTTTCAACATTTCTGGGATATTATGTGCTGAATTCACTTGGATTTCTGATTTATAATAACCTGATAGTAAATCTTGCAACAAATATAATTCCGCTGCTGCTGATAACATTTCAGTACAGGGAAGTTTTCTGGGGACGGAAGATATTCAGCGTATTTTCAGCCTGTGCCCTTGGAATGTTCGTAGATCTTCTTGTTTTTTCAGTACTTCCTTCAGACTCAGTGCTGGTTGAAAACGGCGTTGTTCAGAGTGTGGTTTTGCTTATCATAGTTTTTATTCTGAAAAAGTTTGTGCGGGAAAAGGATGCCGAACTCAAATCCAATCATATATGGTTTATTGTTCTGGTTTCTGTCGGAACAATTGCCGTTGGACAGCTGACAATAGACAAGTTTAACACAAAAAGTCTTATGGTTTCGATTATACTTCTTCTTGTGAATTTCCTTAATTTTTATATGTATGACAAGGATCTGAAAAACCTGTCACTTCAGCATACCATGAAAATGATTTCAGCAATCAATACTGAGTATAAGAATCAGATGGACATTATGAGCCGTTCACAGAAAAAAGTGAAACTTTTAAAGCATGACATGACTAATCATATGTATGATATAAGAAAGCTTATTTCTAATGGGAAATATAAAGCTGCTCTGGACTATATAGATCAGATTGAAAATTTTGCAAACATAACAAAAGAAATTGTTGCTACCGGAAATGATGATATAGATTGTATACTCAATTACAAGCTTTCAGTCGCAGAGGATATGGGAACAGAAATATTCTGCGATATATATCTCCCGAACAAGCTTGCAATAACAACATTTGACATTACAACAATTTTTGGAAATTTTCTTGACAATGCAATAAATGCTTTGCAGTTTACAGATGACAAGCGTTTGACGGTTAAGAGTGCATATAACAAGGGAATTATAAAAATCAGTGTGGAGAACACATATAATCCTGAAAGTCCGACAGATAAGAACCGTGAAGGAGAACACGGACTTGGACTGCTCAGCGTTAAACATGCTGTAGAAAAATATAATGGCATTATTAAAACCAGTCAGACTGACAAAATGTTCTATGCAAATGCAATCATATACAATGATAATTCTCAGAAAAGTTAAGGGTGAACGAATTGGAAGAAAAATCAAAGAAGGAACTGCTGCTCACAAAAACGTGGGTGGCGGCATTTCTTGCACTGATATGCTCGGCTCTGTGGGGAAGTGCATTTTCTGGTGTAAAGATAGGTTATGAAAAATTCGGAATAGATGCTTCACGCTGGCAGGATCAGCTTGTTTTTGCGGGGGTTCGTTTTTTTATTGCAGGAATTATGGCGCTTGCTGTCGGCAGTATTACAGAAAAGAAGATTCTTATACCAAAGAAGAAAACGATTCCGAAAATTATGATAATCAGTCTTTTTCAGACGATACTGCAATATTTTTTCTATTATATAGGGCTTGCCCATACAACAGGTGTTAAGGCGGCGATAATTGTAGCGGCGAATGTTTTTATGGCAATACTGATTTCATCGCTTGTTTACAGAATAGAGAAACTGACAGCAAGAAAAATCATTGGCTGTGTTGTAGGATTTGCCGGAATAATTATAATCAACTCCGGAGGTCTTGCCGGAAGTGGATTCAGCTTTATCGGTGACGGCTTTATTTTTTTGTGTACTGTTGCAAGCGGATTTTCCTCAGTGCTTATGAAAAAATATTCAGGCGGAGAAAATCCGGTTTTGCTCAGCGGCTGGCAGTTTTGCTTTGGCGGAGTTGTCCTCTGGGCAGTTGGTGCTGTGGCTGGCGGAAACATGGGAAACATAACCATTTCATCAGTTGCGGTTTTGCTGTATCTAGCTTTTGTATCTGCGGCTGCGTACTCACTCTGGTCGGTACTTCTGAAATATAATCCTGTTTCAAAAATAGCTGTATTCGGGTTTATGAATCCTATGTGCGGGGTGATGATTTCGGGTATCGTTCTCAAAGAATCCGGAGCATTCGGAATTAAGGGACTGATTTCACTGATTCTTGTATGTGTGGGAATATACATTGTAAACCGCAGCGGAAAGCAAAAACATAATGTATAATTTATAAAAATTTCCATAAAATATCTTCATGAATTTATGCCATATAAGGCAGAATGGAGATTGCATTATGAATGAAATGTTTTGTTTTCAGTGTCAGCAGACGGCTCACAATACAGGCTGTGAAGGTAAAACAGGTGTGTGCGGAAAAAAGGCAGACACTGCAAATTATCAGGACGAGCTTATCGGTGCATTGATAGGACTTGCAAGAGCAGCGGAAAATGGTAATCCGACAGAAAAGACAGATGAACTTGTTCTTAAAGGTCTGTTTACGACTATCACAAACGTAAACTTTAATAATGAGACAATCAAAAAGCTGAAAACCGAGATAGAAAAGGAAAAGGGACGAATCAGTTCAGAACATTTTGAAGATTATGATATGAAAAATATCTGGGACGCTCATGAAGATGTCCGTTCTCTGAAATCGCTTGTGCTTTTCGGAATAAAGGGTATGGCGGCTTATGCTTATCATTCATTGGTTCTCGGAAAAACAGACAGGGAAGTAACTGACTTTTTCTATAAGGCATTAAGGATTATTGGTGAAGATGCCTCTCCTGATGCTCTCCTTGAACTTGTTATGGAAACGGGTAAAGTCAATTTTAAATGCATGGCTATGCTTGATGCGGCAAATACAGATGCTTATGGTGATCCTGTTCCGACAACAGTTCCGCTTACCATAGAAAAAGGGCCTTTTATTGTTGTAAGCGGTCATGACCTTCATGATATGAAACTTCTTCTTGAACAGACAAAGGGTAAGGGAATAAATATTTATACTCACAGTGAAATGCTTCCGGCACATGGATACCCGAAACTGAAAGAATACCCTCATCTTAAAGGCAACTTCGGAACGGGCTGGCAGAATCAGCAGTCTGAGTTTCATAATATTCCTGCACCGATTCTGTTTACAACCAATTGTATCATGCCTGTAAGACAGAGTTACTGCGACAGGGTTTTCACAACTTCAATTGTGTCATATCCCGAACTTGTGCATATCGGTGATGACAAGGATTTTACACCGGTAATAGAAAAAGCGATAGAATGCGGCGGCTATGATGAAGATAAGGAAATGACCGGAATGAACGGCGGTCATATTGTTACAACAGGTTTTGCACACAATGCAGTCTTATCAAATGCTGAAAAAATAGTAAAGCTGGTGAAAGAGGGAAAAATAAAGCATTTCTTCCTTATAGGCGGCTGTGACGGGGCATCACCAAGCAGAAGTTACTATACAGATTTCGCAAAGATGACTCCTCCGGACACAATAATACTGACACTCGCCTGCGGAAAATATCGTATAAACGACCTTGACCTCGGAGATATTGAAGGGATTCCGAGAATTCTTGACTGCGGACAGTGTAATGATGCATACAGTGCTGTAAAGATTGCCCTTGCACTTGCCGACGCATTCGGATGCGGAGTAAATGACCTTCCGTTGACACTTGTCCTTTCATGGTATGAACAGAAGGCGGTGTGCATTCTTCTGAGCCTTTTGTATCTCGGAATAAAAAATATTTATCTCGGGCCTACGATACCGGCATTTGTTTCTACGGGTGTTTTGAATGTTCTTGTTGAAAAATTCGGTCTTACTCCGGTTGATACTCCTGAGCATGACCTTTCAGCAATAATGTCTGCGAAATCATAAGATATTGCTGTGATTTTTTCTGAAATAACTGTCACGAAAGCATTTGGGCGTTATGCCCAAGTGCTTTTTAAATGTCTGTATAAAATGGCTTTCGGAGCTGAAACACAGGTAATTGGCAATTTCAATACAGCTGTAATCCGTAAATTTGAGCATATTTTCAGCAGCTTCCATTCTTTTTAGGATAATGTATTTTGAAATGGTAATTCCCATTTCCTTATGAAAAATTCTTGACAGGTGGGAACAGCTCATATTTGCAATTTCTGACAGCCTTTCAAGAGTGATTTTCGTGTGAAGATTGTCATAGATATAGTCGATGCACAAAATGACGGCTTTTGAATGCAGACTGTTCTTGTGCAGTATCTGCATTCTCTGTGTGAAATCATCAACAACCTCCCTGTGCAGGAGTTTAAGTTCATTTTCATTGCGGCATTTGTCAATGCTCCGTATGTAAATATCGCTCAGGTTGAAAGCTTCTTCCATTTCCATTCCGCCTTCAATACAGTTTCTTGTTATAAGTGCAACGGTGATTATGAGGTGATATTTGATGTTCCTGAGAGGGTCTTCGCTGATTTGTCCCAGACCGTCGCTGTCGAGCGGTTTGAAAAGACGTCTGACCTCGCTGTAATTACCGGCTTTTATATTCTGAAAAAATGCCATTTCACGTTCGTATGCAAGATGAGATACACTGTATTCACGGTTTAAAAAGGCAGCGTGTGAAAGTTCCTTGTTAATATCCATATAAAATCATCCTTTCAAAGGTATTTTATCATAAAATTATTGAATTTGCAACAAAATTATTATATAATTCGCAAAAATCTGATATTTATAAAATGGTTTATATGCTATATTTATCTTAACGATAAAACGAATTTTATGCTGTTTGCGAAAAACGGCGGAACGGAGGCTTTTATGCGATACTATTTTCTGAAAAAATGTCTTGCTGTTGTGACATCATGTCTTGTCCTTACGGCGGGAATGGCTGTACTTCCTGTGGTGGGAAGTGCCGAATCAAACCTTATTTCAAATTCAACGTTTGATACCGGAACAAAAGGCTGGTCTTTCTATAAGGAGAGCGGCGGAAGCGGTTCGCTCGGAACAGCGGACGGTAAACTCGCTCTTAATGTAACCAGTGTGGGAACTCTTAACTATTCTGTACAGATGGGGTACAGTGTCGTTCCGCTTTTCCAGAACGGCGTATACCGTCTGAAATTTGATATTTCTTCGACTGCTGACAGGACAGTTGAAGCGATGATACAGCAGAATGGAGGTACATATCAGGCATATACGTGGAAGGAACTCAGTCTTACATCTCAGACCCAGACAGTTGACTATACATTTACGATGAAGCAGGAAACGGATGCTATGGCGAAACTTTGCTTCAACTGCGGAAATGAGGGCGAAGAACTTCCTGAACATACAATATACCTTGACAATGTTTCACTTGAACTTATTGATGACAGCAAGGTGAACTATGGAACATCTGACGCTGATGAGCCGTCAATAGCAATAAATCAGGTTGGGTATAAGCCTGAAAGTGAAAAAATAGCCATATTCAGGGATGTAACAGATGAAAAGGAATTTTCCGTTGTAAATGCCGATACGAAGGAAACTGTTTATACAGGTGAACTTTACGGTGAAAAGAAAAACTTTACAGCTGATGAAACAAACTGGTTCGGTGATTTTTCAAAGGTAACTTCACCGGGAAAATACTATATAAAATGTGGAAATCTGAAAGATTCCTATACATTTGAAATAGGAAATAATGTTTATACGAATTTACTTGACGATTCTGTAAGAATGCTTTATCTTCAGCGATGCGGAACAGAAATAAATGATGAAACATTTGGTCATGTTGCCTGTCACAACACAAAAGCAAAGGTTTACGGAACAAGTGATTACATTGATGTTACAGGTGGCTGGCATGATGCAGGCGACTATGGAAGATATGTTGTTCCTGCGGCTAAAGCAGTAGCGGATCTTTTATATGCTTATGATGCGAATCCTGATCTTTACAGTGACAATATTGGTATACCTGAAAGCGGCAACGGAATTCCTGATATTCTTGATGAAACAAGATATGAACTTGAATGGATGCTGAAAATGCAGTCATCTTCCGGCGGTGTTTATCATAAAGTGACCTGTGAGAATTTTCCGGGATATGTAATGCCGGAGAATGAAACAGAAGAACTTATTGTTACTCCTGTTTCCACAACAGCAACAGCAAATTTCTGTGCGTCAATGGCTATGGCGTATGAATTCTATAAGGAAATTGATAAAGACTTCGCACAGCAGTGTCTTTCAGCTGCTGAAAATGCATGGACGTTCCTTGAAAACAATACAAGTCTGATATTTAAAAATCCGGAGGATATTACAACGGGTGCTTATAATGACAGTAATGACGGCGATGAACGTTACTGGGCAGCGGCTCAGATGTATCGTGCAACAGGCGAATCAAAATATCTTGACAAGCTTAATTCAATGTATGCAAAATCCGGTCTTGACTGGTCAACTGTCGGCGATTACGGAAATATAGCACTTCTTACAATGGAAGGCATTGATAAAAATTCAGGTGTCTATACAAATGCTAAAAATACTGTGATTAAAGAAGCAGATAAATTCAAAAAAGAATCCGGTTATAATTCATATCCTGTTTCTGTTTCGTCATTCAACTGGGGCAGTAACATGACAATCGCAAATGCAGGCGTTATTCTTGGGCTGGCATACGGGATTACAGGCGATGAATCATACAATAAAGTAGCTGAAGGCAACCTGAACTATCTTCTCGGAAACAATCCGAATGGTGTATGCTATGTGACAGGCTACGGAACTGTTTCGCCGAAAAATCCTCATCATCGTCCTTCAATGGCTAAGAAAACTGCTATGAAGGGTATGCTTGTAGGCGGAGTAAACTCTGCTCTTGAAGATGATGCGGCTAAAGCATATCTTGCAAAATCTCCAAAAGCAAAGTGTTATATCGACCATTCTGAAAGCTATTCCACAAACGAAATAGCAATTTACTGGAACTCGCCGCTTACTTATCTGCTTTCTCTCACTGATAATAAAACAGCAGATGAAACATTAAAAGGCGATGTGAATCTTGATGAAAAGGTTACAGTTTCTGATGCTGTATTATTGCAGAAATATCTTGCAGGTTCTGAAACTCTTACAGATGAACAGCTTGAAAATTCTGATATGAACGATGACGATAAGGTGAATGTCATTGACCTTATTATGCTGAAGCGTGAGATTATAAAAAATTCCGGCAGCAGCAATCCAGGCACAGACCCGACAGAACCTGTAACAACAACTATAACTACTGTTGCTGCAACAAAACAGACAACCACAGCAACAACAGTTACAACAAAACAGGAAACTGAATCAAATGGCAGCCCGAATGAAAACGCTACGATGTTTGCAGATTTCAGAAAGGGTGAAACACCGCTGTTCTATGCGTCGGACGGCTGGTCAAACGGTTCGATGTTCAACTGCGTATGGAGAAAGAGTAATACTTCATTTGACAGTAACGCTTTAAACCTTACAATTAACAATGACACATCAGGACAATATCAGTATTCAGGAGCAGAATACAGAACGAATGATTTTTACGGTTACGGCTATTATGAAACATCAATGAAAGCGATAAAAAATGATGGTGTTGTTTCCTCATTCTTTACCTATACAGGTCCTTCGGACAATAATCCATGGGATGAAATAGATGTTGAAATACTCGGCAAGGATACCACAAAAGTCCAGTTCAATTACTTCACAAACGGCAAGGGTGAACATGAATATATGTATGATCTTGGATTTGATGCATCTCAGGGATTCCATACATACGGCTTTGACTGGCAGTCCGACCATATTACATGGTATGTTGACGGAAAGGCGGTTCACACAGTTACAAACGATATCCCTTCAACTCCGAGTAAAATCATGATGAATGTGTGGCCGGGAACAGGTGTTGATTCATGGCTTAATGCATATGACGGAAAAACTCCGCTGACTGCAAGCTATGAATGGGTGACATATAATAATGTGAAATAAAAATATAATAAAACGGTATATTTCGCCCTCTTTTTGTATTATTTCTTTAAAAAATCTTAATTTATCTTAAAGTTTTTATGATATTTTTAAGATTAATTTAAGATAACTGATTTAAAATAACATCATAAGGTAATTGGAAACGTTATTTAAAATCATAATATAAAAGGAGAGGGTAGAAATGTCAGGGAAAAAAAGTTTGCAGAAAACAATTGCCGGAATAATTGCACTGGCTGTTGTTGCAGGCGGAATCGGTCTTAATACAGCTGTTGCTGGCAGAAGCAGTTCGGTTGTTTCTGCGGCTGTACTTGGGGATATTGATTCAAGCGGAACTGTTGATGCAAAGGATATTTCATTGATTCAGAATTATCTTGCCGGAAAAGGAAGTCTTCCGGACGGTGCATCAGCAGATTTAAACGGAGATAATGAGGTCAATGTTTTTGACCTTGTAAGTCTTAAAAGAATTGCAATCAGCGCATCAGTATCAGATGCGAATTATATTCATCTCAACGAAACATATATTTCTGTTGAGGGCGAAGGCATGGAACTCAGTTCAGAAAATAAGGTCGTTACAATTACATCAGGCGGTACATATTATATTGACGGTACGCTGTCAGACGGTCAGATATATGTAAACGCCTCCGATACCGATACGGTGTCACTGGTATTGAACGGTGTAGATGTTACTTGCTCGACAAATGCACCGGTTTGCGTTGTAAATGCTGGCGAAACTATTATAAATCTGGCTGACGGAACAGAAAACGTCCTTAATGATACAGAAACGTATACAGATGCTGAAGCTGATTCGACCATCTATTCAAAGGATGATCTTACCATTAACGGCAGCGGAACTCTTACAGTCAATTCCAATTACCTGTATTCCATCACAAGTAATGATAACCTTAGAATCAACGCAGGAAATATAACTGTTAATCATAACAGCGTTGATTCTTCGGGAGCTGCTGTAAAAGGAAAGGAATCTGTTGTAATAAGAGGCGGAAAGCTTAAAGTAACATGTGCTGCTGATGATACTGATACAGGTGCAGACGGAATTATATCAAATTCTGAAACAGGATATGTTTCTGTAACAGGCGGTACTGTAAACGTCAATGCCAAGGGCGGAGATGCGATAAAATCAAAGAAAGGCTATGTAAGCATTACAGGCGGAAAGGTTACTGCAAAGGCTGACAAGGACTCAGTTCAGGCAGAAACTTATATCAGCATCGGCGGAACTGCTGAAGTTTATGCTTATGGTAAACGCAGCCTGACAACAGGCGAAGGATATAATGCTGAGATAACAGGCGGAAGCGTTGTTGCAACAAGCAATGAGGAATTTACCAATACCGCAGGTATCAAGGTTGATTCAATGCTTCTGAACTATTCAGAGAAAATTGACAAGCAGGAAATCTCAGTTAAAAAAGACGGTACAGAAGTTGTTTCAGCAACTCCTGACAAGAAATATACATATGCACTTATCTGTAATTCAGCTCTTGCTGACGGAAAATATACTGTTTATACAGGTGGGGCACAGATGACTCATGACGGTGCTGCGACAGCCGGAGAGTTCAGTAAGTCCGGAACAGTCGGCACATTCAATAATGTAACAGCTATGACTGAAACACCTGTAACTGAGGCTAATACAATTACACTCAGCAATTCGGGAATTACTGTCAGCGGAAGCGGTGCATCAGTAAGTGCAGATCTTAAAACTGTTACTATTTCCGAACCGGGAACTTATATTGTAACAGGTGAAATGGAAGAAGGACAGATTGTTGTTAATGTAGATAAAACAACTTATGCAGACGGTCTTGTTGAACTTTCACTTGAGGGAATGAGCCTTACAAACACTTCAACATCGCCTGTTTATATTGAAGCTGTTGGCGACAAGTGCTCAATTTCAGCAAAGAAGGGAACAGTAAATACTATTTCAGACGGTACTTCATATACAAATGCTGACAGTGGTGTTGGTGCAATATATGCCCGTGACGATATAACTTTCAAAGGCAAGGGCACACTTAATGTAAACGGCAACTGCGAAGATGCTATCGTTTGCAAAAATGATATCCGCATAAATAACGGAAATCTTAATGTTACAGCCGCAGATGACGGCATCAGAGGAAAAGATTCTGTAAGAATCGGAAATCCTGACGATACTGATTACAGCGGTCTGAATGTTACTGTAAACGCAAAGGGCGGCGACGGCATAAAGAGTACTGAAACTGATACAACTTCCGGAAAAGGATATGTTGAAGTGAACGGAGGAACTGTAAATATCACAGCATACTCTGACGGTATTCAGGCATCACAGCTCCTTACAGTAAATGACGGTGATATCACAATTAAAACTACTGCTCCGCAGTCATCAAGCGGTGGTTCAGACCAGCCAGGCGGTGGCGGCTGGGGTGGCGGCAGCTGGGGAGGAAACAGTGGCTCGACCACATCAGATGATACAAGTGCAAAGGGACTTAAAGCCGGATGCACAGATGATGAAACATCTGCAACTATTGAGGGAACTATAAACATTCTCGGCGGTATATTTGACATTGATTCAACAGATGACAGTGTTCACGCAACAAACGTAAATGTTACCGGAGGAAATCTGAAGCTTTCTTCAGGAGATGATGCGATACACGCAGACACAGCTCTTGTAGTTGGTACAGAAGGCAAAGAAACAGATTATTCCACACCTTATATTGATGTAATAAAATCATATGAGGGACTTGAAGGTTCAAGCATTACACAGTACAGCGGAACTGTTATGGTAACATCAAGCGATGACGGATATAACGCTGCCGGCGGTTCTGACAGTTCAGGAACACAAGGTCCTGGCGGCTGGGGACAGGGCGGCTCAATGAGCGGCGATTATTCACTCGTTATCAACGGCGGTTATACTTATGTAAATGCCGGAGGTGACGGCCTTGACTCCAACGGAACTCTTACAGTAAACGGCGGATATGTATTCGTTTCACAGACAGGCGGCGGAAACTCACCTATCGACTGCGACAGTACATGGAATTATAATGGCGGTGTTGTTGTTGCCGGAGGAAGCAGCGATATGTTCAGCGAGAGCATTCCTGCAAAGTACAGTTTCCTTACAACTGATTCAATAAGTGCAGGTTCAACTGTTACATTTGCTGATTCAAACGGAAGCGTTATCGCAACGATGACATTTGCAAATGCTTCACAGGAAATGGTAATGTGTTCTTCTGAAAGCAGCGTTACCTGCTATAGCGGCGGCACAGTTATCGGTGCTGAATACTTCTCAGTAAGCTCTGCAAACGAAAACATGAAAGCAGGCTACGGTGGAACAATCAGCGGAGGAACAACGCTCAGCAGCAGTTCGGGCGGCGGAAATCAGCGTCCGGGCGGATGGGGCTGATACCTCACATAATTTACAGACTATTTCATACTCACACCTAATTATAGAAAACTCTCTCTGTTTATGACAGGGAGAGTTTTTGCTTTGTTTTGATGAGGATTTGTGCAAATATGATAAAAA
>USJI01000008.1 GCA_900554975.1 uncultured Ruminococcus sp.
TAACGTTTTGGCTATATTTTTTTTACAATATTCAGAAATTTTCTCTGTATTGTCAAATTCATCTAACATTATCCACTGAATTTTTGCATTTTTCCTAAACCACGTCAGCTGACGCTTGGCATATCGTCGGGTTTCCTGTTTTATTTTGTCGATACATTCGTCCAGAGATGCTTCTCCCCTGAAATAAGGTATAAGTTCCTTATAGCCGATTGCATTGGCAGCTGTTTTCATTTCGCCAGATTCAAAAACCTTTTTCGACTCTGCAATAAGTCCGTTTTCTATCATTATGTCAACTCTTTTGTTTATCCTGTCATAAAGCTTCTGACGGTCAGAAAAGTTCAGCCCGATAATTATCGATTCATAAGGCGATTCCTCAAGACGGCTTTCCGCCTTGAATTCACTGAGTTTTCTTCCGGTAAGTTCAAAAACTTCAAGTGCCCTGATAACTCTTACCAGATTGTTCGGGTGGAGTTCCGCCGCTGTTTCCGGATCGCACTTTTCAAGCTTTGCAAACACTGCTTCCGCTCCGGATTCCTCTATTTCTTTTTCTATGCGTTTTCTTATTTCAGGACTTGTCTTTATATCCGGAAACTTCACATTGTCAACAAGAGAAGATATATAAAGTCCGGTACCGCCTACAATTATCGGAAGATGTCCTCTGCCCGAAACCTCCTGTATCTTTTCATTCGCAAGTTCAACATAATCCACAACACTGAAACTCTGACTGCGGTCAAGAAAATCTATCAGGTGATGAGGTATTCCCTGCATTTCCTCTGTCGTCGGCTTGGCTGTTGCAATATCCATTCCCTTGTATATCTGCATGGAATCGGCTGAAATGACTTCGCCGTCAAAAGCCTTTGCCATTTCAACTCCGAGTGCCGTTTTCCCCGAGGCTGTCGGTCCAGCTATAACAGCTATTTTTATTTTCTCCATAGAATTTATACTATCCTTCTGAATTGTTTTTCTATCTCACGTTTTGTAAGCACAAACATGACTGGTCGTCCGTGAGGACAATGCCTTATATTTTCATTGTAATATACATCTTCTGCAAGTTTCTGAAGCTCCTCAATACTGTTTTTATCATTTGCCTTTATTGCCGCCTTGCAGGCAAGGTCATGAAGTGCATCATCAAGCTGATGCGTCTGAGGATCAACTTTGTTCAGATAAAAATTCTCAGCAATTTCCGGTATGACCTCATCCATGTTAAGACTTTCAAGAATCAGCGGTACAGCCGTTATATGAACATATGGTGCAGATGAAACATCAAGCTTAAATCCCATATTTTCAAGCATTACGGAATTTTCATAGAGTGCATTGCATTCATCTTCAGACAAAAGTATTTCCAGCGGTGAAACAAGCATCTGGCTGTCTGTATTTTTACAGTTCCCTCTGAGTTTTTCAAAAATTACTCTTTCATGTGCGGCGTGCTTGTCTATCATTATCATCTTATCTTCCAGCTCTGCAAGAATATAATTTTTGAAAAGCTCCCCTATCACTCTTATCGGGGGTTCGTCTTTCTGTACCGAATTCTCCTCAGCTTCATTTTTTACAAGTTCGGTTCTTTTAAATGAGCTTCTGTTAATATAGGAAAATCCGCTGAGTGTTTCTTCTTCCGGTTCATTGTCAGCAATGTTCGTTTCTGTTTTCTGAGTACCGCTCTGCACCATATCAGAACTTTCATATTCCGTCTTGCTTGATTCCAGAACAATCTTTCCGCTTTGTGTCCCATCAGATTTTTCATATATCGGCACCGTTTCCATGACGGAATACTCCGAAGCTGAAACAGGTCTGATAACACTTTTTTCTTCAGCATTTTGCACACTCTGTACCGGCTGAACAGGCTCGGCTGGTTTTTCAGTTACAAGCACAGGCTGTTCAAACTTTTCGGGTTCAAACGGCTTGGCGGTATAGTCAGAAACACTCTTTCTTTCCTCTTTCATCTGAAATTCATAAATAAGTCCCGATGCCATAAGAGCATTCTTAACAGCAAAATAAACGCTGTTGAAAACAATTTTTTCATCAGAAAATCTGACCTCTGCCTTTGCCGGATGAACATTAACATCAACAGCAACAGGCGGCACATCAAGCATAAGCACACATGCCGGATATTTTCCGACCATTACAAGATTCCTGTATGCTTCCTCCAGTGACACACAGCAGGTAACCGACTTTACATACCTGCCGTTTATAAAGAAATTCTGAAACGCACGGTTTGACTTTGAGTAAAGCGGTTTTACAACATACCCCTTTACAGTTATACCGTTTTCACTGTAATCCACAGGTATCATATCGTGAGCAAAATCACGTCCGTAAACACCGTATATTGCAGAATAAAGCTCGCCGTCTCCGGCAGATGTAAATTCAATTCTGTTATCCTTTATCAGTTTAAATGATATTTCAGGGTGCGAAAGAACTATCTTCTGCATAATGGAAATTATGGCATTCGCTTCTGCCGAATCCCTTTTCATAAACTTCTGGCGAACAGGGACATTATAGAAAATATCCCTTATAATTATGGTTGTTCCGTCCGGACAGCCTGTTCTTTCATTCAGCTTTTCTATGCTTCCTTCTATGATGTAATTCGTTCCGAGTTCATCGTTTTTTGTTTTGGTAAGTACTTCAACCTTTGCAACGGCAGAAATTGAAGCCAGTGCTTCGCCTCTGAAACCAAGCGTCATGATACTGTCAAGGTCTGTTTTGGAAGTTATCTTGCTTGTGGCGTGTCTTAAAAACGCTGTTGCCGACTCTATTCCGCTTCCGTCATCAGTTATCCTCATGTATGTAGTACCGCCGTTTTTGATTTCAACTGTAATATGCTCTGCTCCTGCATCAATTGAATTTTCAAGAAGTTCCTTTATAACTGATGCCGGACGTTCAATAACCTCTCCCGCTGCAATAAGCTCTGATATTTCTTTGCTGAGCACATTTATTTCTGCCATTTTTTCACACCCTTTCAAGGTCAATCATCAAACTCACATATATAGCCCATTTTTCCCGAGTATTCAGGTGAAACTTCAACCAGATTATCCGGAGCATCATACAGATATATTCCGCCAACATACTTAATCAGTCCGCACACCGTATCTTCCCACTGTGACTGCTCATAATCATATTCCGGTAAAGAATACTTCCAGAAACCATGCATATGATCGGCACTGGTAAAACTCTCATCTGCATTTATCCATCTCGGTTCCATAAATTCATCACCGACCCATTCAGCACGGCGATAACCCACATAAAAGCTGATTTCCTGCAAGTTTTCATCTTCAATCTGCTTCTGAACTATATCCTGCTCAGCCGGAGAAGTGATCGTCGCCAGATATCCGCCCTTTTCCATGCAAAGTTCCCGTGCTTCGTCCCAGCTGACATCTGCACATATGAGTTCATACCTGTGTCCGTATGAAGTATGATGACCCGTTCTCAGAACAGAAAGAATTTCTTCTTTTGAATATGTTCTGGCATCAAAGCAAACACTTTGTTCCCTGTCAAAAAGTCTGTCTATATTTTCTTCAAATTCCTCTGCGGAAACCTCATCATTTTCCCATACATAACGCTCTGTTTCCGGCTCATCATTCCAGTACACTTCATGCAGACCATTTCCGATTACTGAAAACTCGCCATTTTCAAGTTTTCCTATGATTACCGGATAATACCCCATGTGTCCGTTATTGGCATAAAAAAGCCCGCTTCTTTCAATATATCTTGCTCCAAGCCTTGAAATATGATAATATTCCGTTTTGCCGTCATAATATGAAACCAGCATTTCTCCTCCTGCCTCATATTCTGATGACACGAACAGTTCCGGAACATCATCATCGTCCAGATATACAAGATTATAAGTGAAGTCTTCATCTTCAACAACATATCTGATATATCTTTCATATGCACTGCACCATTCCGGCAAATCCGAAACAGTTGTTTTTGTAACTTCAGCTGTTTCCGTATCAGAAACCAAAGATGACAACACTGTTTCACTTGATACAGATGTTTCCGTTACTTCCGTAGCTGTCGTTTCTATAGCCGATGTTTCAGTAATTTTTTCGGCTGAATCGTTCTGCGGGATTTCACCGGAATTACCACAGCCGCATAAAACAAACGTCAGTGCAGTAATTGCCGCAAATAATTTAAATTTCATCTGTCACCTGCCACATATCCCATATATCTTTAACATTTACTTTTCCTCTGCCAGTTTTGTAAGTTCTTTCAGAAGTTCTCGGCATTCGCTGTCAGTAAGTTCATCAACATTCGTTTTTACAAGGGTGTCTGCAAGAACATCACGGCTGACATTTCCGAATGTCATCTGCCCGTCATCTTCATTATGTGCCTTTATGTTGCTGTTTTCATTTTCCATTTCAGCAAGAAGCTCCCTTGCACGTTTCACAACCTTTTCAGGCAGTCCTGCAAGTTTTGCAACTTCTATGCCATAGCTTTCATCAACGCCGCCACGCACAATCTTCCTTAAAAATCTTATGCCGTCCTTATTTTTTCTTACTGCTATGCTGTAATTCTTAACGCCGTCCATTATATTTTCAAGTTCTATAAGCTCATGATAATGTGTTGCAAAAAGCGTTTTACAGCCGAGTTTCTTAGAGTTGCATATATGTTCAGCAACCGCCCTTGCTATGCTGATACCGTCAAATGTAGACGTTCCTCTTCCCACTTCATCAAGAATAACAAGACTATTTTTTGTCGCAAATTTCAGAATATCTGCAACTTCACTCATTTCAACCATGAACGTACTCTGTCCGGCGGTCAGGTCATCAGATGCCCCGACTCTTGTAAATATTCTGTCAACTATCGAAATTTTTGCATACGATGCCGGAACAAAACAACCTGTCTGAGCCATGAGCGTAATAAGTGCAGTCTGACGCATATATGTTGACTTACCTGACATATTAGGTCCTGTGATAATGGACATTCTGCTTGAACCCGTATCAATGTAAACATCATTCGGCACGAACATCTCATCAGTCAGCATAAGCTCAACAACAGGGTGACGTCCGTCATGTATATCTATAACACCGTCTATGGCAATTTCAGGACGCACATAATTATTCTTTATGGAAACATCTGCAAATGATGCAAGAACATCAACCGCTGCAACAGCTGACGCTGTACGCTGTACGCTCTGAAGTTTCGTTGCAAGAAAATCACGGACTTCCGCAAATATATCTGCCTCAAGCCTTAAAGCCTTATCCTTTGCACCGAGAATGTTATTTTCAGCATTTTTCAGTTCTTCTGTTATAAAACGTTCACAGTTTGCAAGAGTCTGCTTTCTTATATATCTGTCCGGAACAAGATCATAATATGAACGTGTGACTTCTATGTAATATCCGAAAACACGGTTAAACCCTATTTTCAGAGCTTTTATACCCGTTTCTTCACGTTCACGCTGTTCTATTTCCGCTATTATGTCCTTTCCGCTTGTCATTACATGACGCAGTTCATCAAGGCCTTCATTAAAACCGTCCCTGATAACTCCGCCGTCCTTTACAGAAACCGGAGGCTCATCTATAATTGCATTTTCCACAAGCCCCGAAATTTCCTCAAGTGTTGAAATACTGCTTTCAAGTGAATTTATAAGCTTAGAACCTGAAAGTTTTTTCAGCTGTTCTTTGAGAAGCGGCAGCTGAAGCGATGTAAGTGAAAGCGATTTGAGATCCCTTGGTGTGGCGGTTTTATACATGACTCTTGTCATAAGTCTTTCAATATCATAAACACGCTCAAGAATATCCCCTGTTTCCATAAGCACAACAGGATTTTTCACAAACTGCTCTACAGCTTCAAGCCTGTTAATAATTCTTGCAGGACTTGTCAGAGGCTGTTCGATATACGATTTCAGGAGCCTTTTACCCATGGAAGTTCTGGTTGAATCAAGAACCCACAGAAGCGAACCTTTTTTCTCTTTATTGCGGAGTGTTTCGGTCAGCTCCAGATTGCGTCTTGCGGTAAGGTCAAGAGCCATTGCGGAGGACATATCCTGACGTTCAATTGAAGTAAATCTTCCCGTAAGGGTTTTCTGCGTATCACCTATATAGTCAAACATTCCGCAGACAGCGCTGACATCTGTTCCGCTTTCGGCAAGTCCCAGCATATCCATTGACGAAACCGAAAACTGTGTAAAAACAGTTTCCTTTTTCAGAGCAGGGTCAAAGCATTCGTTATCCCTGAGCGTTACAGAACAGTGGAGTTTTGTCTTTATAAAATCAAGTGCAGTTTTAAGCGACAGAAATTCTGCATTGAAAACTATTTCAGAAGGAACATATCTTGAAAGCAGATCTATAATTTCCGGTTCAGGATTTTTCCCCTCAGCCGATGCAAGGTGAACCTCACCCGTTGAGATATCTGCAAAGCACATACTGCAGCTTTTTCCGTCATAATAAGCACAGCAGAGATAGTTATTGCTTTCATCGTTCAGCATACTGCTTTCTATCAGTGTTCCCGGAGTAACAACCCTTATAACGTCCCTCTGAACCAGTCCTTTGCTTTCAGAAGGGTCTGTAAGCTGTTCGCATATGGCAACCTTATATCCCGCTTCGATAAGCTTTTTTATGTATATTTCACTGCTGTGATGCGGAACTCCGCACATAGGTGCTCTTTCATCAAGTCCGCAGTCTTTTCCCGTCAGTGTAAGCTCCAGTGTCTTTGATGCAAGCAGAGCGTCATTAAAGAACATCTCGTAAAAATCGCCCACACGAAAAAACAGTATTGTATCGGGATAGGCTTCCTTTGCATCAAGATACTGGTTCATCATAGGCGAGATTCTGGATCTGTCTATTTCCATCAATAACCTCCAATTATGCAATTTGACCTTTTCATAAAGAAAAAGTCAAAGAGCGTTTCATATTACAGAATCAGTGGCATCCACCGCAGGTAGAACAGCTTCCGGAGCATCCTGCCGGCTGTGACGGACAGGTTTCAGGGTCTTCGCCGTTTGCAGAAGCTGTAATGATATTGTTTATCTCTGCAAGCATTCCGTCCATGGCATTTTTTGCCGCATTAAAAGCCATCATGTTAGGGTTCGCCATGATATCTCCGTAAATGCTTTTTATTTCAGAATCAAGTTCCTTGAGCTTTTCCGTGTCCTTGTCTGTCTTGGACATTTCCATGTTCAGTTCATAACGTTTCATTGTAAACTCACTGATAAGCTTCTGGAGTTCGCTGTCCTTGTCGTTTGTTTCCTTTGCCTTGAAGTATGCAGCATATCTTTCATCAGCCTGTATAAGTTTTCCGAGTTCTCTCGCCATTGAAATTGTATCCATTTTTATCTTCCTTTCAGAAATTAAATTATTTTTCCGGTAACTGCCCAGTTCATGGCACCTGTTACCTCAACGTCAACAAAAGTTCCTTCAAGGGATTCATCACCCTCAAATTCAACTATTATAAAATCATTGCTCTTGCCTGTCATAAAGCCTTTCTTTTTGCTTTTTGAATCCACAAGAACACGCATTTTTCTTCCGACAAATCTTTTGTAATTTTCGGTAGATATTTCTCTCTGAAGTTCAAGCAGTCTTCTCATACGCTGACTTTTTTCCTCATCGGATATAAGGTCTTCCATAAGAGCCGCTTTTGTGCCTGAACGCTTTGAATATATGAAAGAATAAATATTATCGTATTTTACTCTTTTCATAAGTTCCAGAGTTTCCTCAAATTCCTCATTGCTTTCATTCGGGAATCCGACAATGATGTCTGTTGTAAATGAAAAATCGGGAACAATACTTCTTGCGTAATCTATCGTTTCCATATATTTTTCAACGGTATATCTGCGGTTCATTCTGTCAAGAACATCGTCACTTCCGCTCTGAACCGGAAGATGAAGATGCTTTCCGACCTTGTCACATTTAATTATCGTATCAATAAGTTTCTTTCCTGCATCTTTCGGATGCGATGACATGAATCTTATGACAAAATCACCGTCAATATCATTTATACGTTCCAGAAGCTGAGGGAAATCAATCCCGTCAGGCAGGTCTTTACCGTAAGAGTTTACATTCTGCCCAAGAAGCATTATCTCCTTATATCCGCGGGCAGCAAGTTCCCTGACTTCATTTACAATATCCTCCGGTTTTCTGCTGCGTTCACGTCCTCTTACATACGGTACTATACAGTATGTGCAGAAATTATTACAGCCGAACATTATCGGAACAGAAGCTTTGTATGTGCTGTCCCTTTCCTGTTCAAGCCCCTCAACCGGCATATTGTATTCATTTGTATCAAATATACGCTTTTCGCCGCAAAGCTTTTTCAGCAGAAGCTTCGGGAATTTATCGAGTGCAGATGAACTGAAAACAATATCAACATATTTATATGAATTGTTTATTTTTTGAGTAACGTGTTCCAGCGATGCCATACATCCGCAAAGGCATATTATCATATCCGGATTTTTTTCCTTGTAATGTTTCAGATATCCGAGATTTCCGAAAACCCTGTCCTCTGCATTTTCCCTTACCGCACAGGTGTTGAAAATAACGATACCAGCCTCTTCGGGCTTGTCAGTTAATGTACAGCCCATTTTAAGAAGCATACCCTTTATCTTTTCACCGTCAGAAAAATTCAGCTGACAGCCGTAACTGTGCACACACGCTGAAAGCGGTCTGTCCATATCGGAAACTATACCGTATACGGCACTCATATATTCTTCAATTGTAATATTCTTTTCCTGTTCCAACTGCTGTTTCTCCATTCGCATTTACAGCTTCTTTATTATTGCCAGAACTACGTCTGCTACTCTTTTTGCTGCAATTTTTTCAAATTCATCAAATGTCATTTCGCCTTCATCGTCCGCATTATCCGAAATGCATCTGATACTTACAAAAGGCACCTTGTTCATATACGCACAGTGACCTATTGCGGAAGTTTCCATATCAACCGCCAGCGGAGAAAACTTTTCACATATTTCCTTCTTAACTTCACTGCTTGAAATAAAGGATTCTCCTGAAACAATTCTTCCGATATGTCTGCTGAATCCGAATTCATCACACACTTCACAGGCAAGGTTTATCAGCCTTTCATCTGCTTTGAATACTGAATTGTAAGGCGGATAATTGCTCAGAAATCTAAGTTCAAGGTCATGAGGCATAACCTCGTTTGACACTACTATATCACACACCCTGACAGATGTATCCATTCCTCCGGCAACACCCGTATTGATTATTGCGTCAACATCAAAACGGTCAATCATTACCTGTGCACATACTGCCGCATTTACCTTTGCAATTCCGCAGCAGGCATTGACAACAAGAGTTTCATTGAATGTGCTTATATAAAAATCAAATCCGGAATAATTTTTAACCGCTGCACCGGCAAGCGTCTTTCTTATATCCGCAAGTTCTGACGGCATAGCGCCGATAATTCCAATAGTTTTCATTTAAAATTCCTTCCTGTCAGACGGCATCAGCTGTTGAACATAACCGATGCCGGACTTTTAAACGTTCATTTTTTATTATAGCAAAAAATATTATTTTGTGCAATACCCAAATATTAGTTTTATATATAAGAACCGTAAAAAACCGCCCTTAAACTCACTTTGTATAAACTTTTCGCAATTCAGTATACATTAAAGTAGCTGTCAATAAAAGCGTTCAATTCTGAAAAAATTGTGAAATTTATTGTAATGAAAGGAAAAATAAGATATAATGTTATCATACTAATATTGAAGGAGCTGGTGCTGATGCAAAAGAAAAATCCACCGCAGATCAGCGGCACCCTCAGAAAATTTGCACTGAGAGTTCCGACTGTTATCAAAGAGTGCAGCGGTATTATCGTATTCGGAAAAAGAATCAAGTCCCTTGTATTCACAACAGATGTCTGTATTATAAGGAACGTTAATGCAGACGCCGTTATCGCTGTTTACCCGTTTACTCCGCAGCCGATAATAACACAGGCTGTCATGCTTGCAGCAGATATCCCTGTATTTGCCGGAGTCGGCGGAGGACTGACAAGCGGAAACAGAGTTGTAAATCTCGCACACTACGCAGAAATGCAGGGTGCAAACGGCGTTGTCGTAAACGCTCCTACATCAAATGAAATAATAACAAAGCTGAGTCAGCAGATAGATATTCCTGTTATCGTAACAGTTGCAAACGATACTGTTAATTATCGTGAACGTGTTGAAGCAGGCGCTACTATATTTAATGTATCTGCCGCACAGAAAACCGCTGATATTGTAAAAGAGATAAGACAGGAATTCCCGGACTTTCCAATCATAGCAACAGGCGGTCCGACTGATGAATCCATTCTTAAAACAATAGAAGCGGGGGCAAATGCCATAACATGGACTCCGCCGTCAAGCGGTGAAGTTTTCAAAGACATTATGGATGCTTACAGACACGATCAGCCTCATCCATAAAATGTATATATACATTTTTAATGCATAAATACTGCATATTTTCAAAAATTGTGCATATTTATGCAAAAACCACTTGACATTTACACATAAAGGTGTATAATGAAGTTAATGAAGTTTAAAAATCAAATCGGGAGGAAAACGATTATGAATAAACCAAAGACAAACAAAGAAATCAAAAAGGTAGTTTTAGCATATTCAGGCGGTCTTGATACTTCTATCATCATTCCGTGGCTGAAGGAAAACTACAACAACTGTGAAGTTATTGCTGTATCCGGTAACGTAGGACAGGCAGGCGAACTTGAAGGTCTTGAAGAAAAGGCTAAAAAGACAGGTGCTTCAAAGCTTTATATCGAAGACCTTACAGAAGAATTCCTGACAGACTATGTTTTCCCTACTGTTCAGGCTGGCGCTATTTATGAAAACAGATATATGCTCGGAACTTCTTTTGCACGTCCTATCATTGCAAAGAGAATTGCTGAAATTGCAATTAAAGAAGGTGCTGACGCTATATGCCACGGCTGCACAGGTAAAGGTAACGACCAGGTTCGTTTTGAACTTGCAATAAAGGCTTTCGCTCCTGATATGCAGATAATCGCTCCTTGGAGAATCTGGGATATCAAATCAAGAGATGAAGAAATCGACTATGCAGAAGCTCACAACATTCCGCTGAAAATCAACCGTGAAACAAACTATTCAAAGGACAAGAACATCTGGCATCTTTCACATGAAGGTCTTGACCTTGAAGATCCGGCAAATGAACCGCAGTATGAAAAGCCGGGATTCCTTGAAATGGGCGTTTCACCTATCGATGCTCCTGACAAGCCGACATATATGACACTTCACTTTGAAAAGGGTGTTCCGACAGCTATCGACGGCAAGGAAATGGGTGCTGTTGAACTCGTTGAAACTCTTAACAAGCTTGGAGGAGAAAACGGTATCGGTCTTGCAGACCTCGTTGAAAACCGTCTTGTCGGCATGAAGTCAAGAGGCGTTTATGAAACACCTGGCGGTGCTATCCTCTATCATGCACACGAAGTTCTTGAAACTATCACTCTTGACAAGGAAACAGCAAGAATGAAGCAGTATATCGGAATCAAGTTTGCTGATATCGTTTACAACGGTCAGTGGTACACACCTCTCCGTGAAGCTCTCAGTGCATTCGTTACAGAAACTCAGAAAACAGTTACAGGTGACGTTAAGCTCAAGCTTTACAAGGGCAACATTATCAATGCAGGTGTTACTTCACCATATACTCTGTATGATGAAGAAGTTGCAACATTTGATGCTGATGAAGTTTACAATCAGGCTGACAGTGCCGGATTCATCAATCTGTTCGGACTCCCTATCAAGGTTAAGGCTAAGCTCGACCAGAAGAGAAACAATAAGTAATCTGTTAATTTAAAATAAAAAGAGTACATTCGGGCGGACATATCCTGTTCGCCCCTATGTGCTTATAAGAACCAATACACCGAAAGGACAAATCATCATGGCTGATAAAATGTGGGCAGGACGTTTTTCCAAGGAAGTGGACGAAACTGTAAACGCCTTTAACTCATCAATTTCATTTGACGGAAGAATGTACCGCAATGATATTCAGGGCAGTATTGCACACGCAACCATGCTCGGACAGTGCGGAATAATTTCTGTGTCTGACAGCGAAAAAATAATCGAAGGACTTAAAGAAATCCTTGCAGACATCGAAAGCGGCAAACTGAAAATGGATATGACCGCTGAAGATATTCATATGTTTATCGAGGCTGAACTTACAAAGCGTCTCGGAGATGTCGGAAAAAGACTTCATACCTCACGTTCAAGAAACGATCAGGTTGCTGTTGACATAAGAATGTATTTAAGAGATGAAATTGCTCAGATAAAGGAACTCGTTCTGAAACTTGCGGATACTCTCTGTGATATGGCTTCAGAGCATACTGAAACAGTAATGCCGGGATATACACATCTTCAGAGGGCACAGCCTATCACATTTGCT
>USJI01000009.1 GCA_900554975.1 uncultured Ruminococcus sp.
CATGAAAACTGATGATATAATAATTGAAACTCCGACAGAAGAACCCACCATAGATGTAGGGTACCCTGACGGACTCGACAGTGCAAAAAAATTTGACAGCACAATAGCAAGCAAATATGCTGTGCTTATTGACCTTGACAGCAACAGCGTCATCGCACAGCGTGATGCGGATAAAAAAATGTATCCTGCATCAATGACAAAAATCATGACGCTTATCGTGGCTGTTGAAAACATGAAATCGCTTGATGATAAATTTACCATGACATTTGATATTCTGTATCCGCTTGTTGAAGCTGATGCATCCCGTGCAGGATTTGAAGAAAATGAAACCATAACCATAAAGGATATGCTGTACGGTGCTGTATTGCCTTCGGGAGCCGATGCAACAGTCGGGCTTGCAACCGCAATAAGCGGCTCTGAGGACAAATTTGTTGACCTTATGAATGAAAAAGCAAAGGAACTCGGACTGCATAACACTCATTTTACCAATACAAGCGGTCTGCACGACGAAAATCATTATAGTACAGCTCTTGACATGGCTGTCATACTCAATTATGCAATACAGAATGATATTTGCCGTGAGGTGCTCTCAACTTATCAGTATACCACTTCAAAAACAAAGGAACACCCGGAGGGCATTCCTTTGGAAAGCACTATGTTCAGCAGAATGTATGGTGACGAGGTAGAAAACGTCACTATAGAAGGAGGAAAAACAGGTTATACTGATGAAGCACAGCACTGCATCGCAACCTTTGCGGTCAAATCCGGTCATGAATATATTGCCGTTGCCGCAAAGGAAGACGATAAATGGGGTTCAGTTTATGATATTTTCGATATCTACGAAAAATATCTTCCTTAATTGAAATTTACTTCCTGTTCTGATGTAAAAGATGCAATATCTGCTGATTTAAACTCTTTGTCTGAAACAGCATAAACGTAATCATCTATTATAACTGCTCTTCTTAATTCCGCTGAAAATGATTTTATCTGTCCCTTTGAAACGAACTGACCATTTTCAAATGAATAAAAAGTATAGCTGTATTCTTCATCGCTGCCTTCATTACTGTAATTATATTCCGTCACCGGGAAACCTATGATATTCCTTTCGCTGTCTATGAGAAGTGCCTTGCGTTCCCAGCAGGCTTCGGAATAATAGAAACTGTCATCTTTATCAATCATCTCAAATGAAGAAACTGCTTTCAGATTTTCAGGATCGCTGTTGTCAAACATTGTAAGCTTCAGTCCCTGTTCAGACCCGTTTTCATCTGCACTTATGCCAAATCCAAGCAGCAGTCCGTCAGACCATTTCTGCATATATGTGCTGTATCCTGTGATTTTGAACTCATCAAGTGCAACAGGATTTTTCGGATCACTCAGATCAAAAGCATAAAGCGGATCGGTCTGCATATAAGTTACAACATATGCTTTGTCGCCGTTAAAATTCACAGACTTTATAGTTTCACCGTTTCCGAAATCGCTTACAGATCCTACAACATTCATGTCCATATCCATAACATAAATATAATTTTTTATATTTGACTGCTGATATTCTGTTATATCATACTCAGCATCACCCATAACAACATATTTTTCATGTGTTGCGGCAATTCTGAAAAATCCGTTATATTCGCTCATTGAGAACTGATCATTTACATAACCCTCAATTTTACCCTCTGCCATCGGTGAAACTGTTCCATTGTCTATTGCAAATCTGGTTATTTTTGTGCTTTGATTGTAATTTTCATCATAAGAATTTTCTGTAATATAAATATTATCTGATGAACAGTATACATACGATGCACTTCCTGCAACTGACTTTACATCAACAGGCGAATATGGTGTCTGGCTGTTAAGGTCAAATCCGGCGGTATTTGTGTACGATACATAATCGGCACATTCATCAACAGGCTGTTCCGGAACGACTATACACTCCGCACTGACATAAGTTTCTTTATCATTAACGCTGTATTTAGGAACGTAAAGGTCAATATCATCTTCGGAAACGGTTCTGTCTGAAAGATATTTTTCATCGTCTGAAATCAGATAAAGATAACCGTCACTCGTAAGGCGGACATCATTATAAGTACCTTCCTGAATGTAATTCCCGATAAGGTTCATATTGTTCTGCGGATCATAAATGGAAATTTTTGTGTCACTTCCGTAAATTCTGAAGCAATCAATCTGTGCATCCTGTGTATCATTATCCTCTGTCTGAGAACTGTATGCAGATATAACAACAAGGCGGCCATTATACAAATATATATCTTCAATATAATCGGAATCGCTTAACACTATCTGTGAGTTACTCAGAAACTGACCATTGTCAACACTTGCATAGTTTATTTTATTATCAGCTGCATAATAAATCATCTTACCGTCTGTTTTAACAATATCAGCCTCAAGAACACCGTCCTCCTGATTGAAGGTATCTGAATAATGGTCAGCTCCGACTGCATCTGAAACATCTGCTAAACTATCTATTTCCTCTGTCATAATCAGACCTTTATCAGTTTCACCATACGTAGATATGCCATTATTCTTGGGAGTTTCTCCGCCAAATATCATATCTTTGAAACTCTTACCGGATTTGAGTTCCGATAACTTAAAATAATTATACACTTCGCCGTATCCTGTGGCGTAAAGTTCCAGCTGACTTTCATTCTTGCAGTCATGGAATGTATGGGTATCCATATAAAGTTTTGAACCGATTCCTGTAATAAGTGCCAGTGCCGCCGCAATAGGAATTATTTTTGTAACCTTTCTTTTTATTGCAGTTCTGCGTTGCTTCTGAACCGCAAACTTATCGAGCATTGTCTTTATATTTTCAGGCTCAAGTTCGCTTGGTATTTCCGCTGACTGCATTATATCTTTAATTTTGTCATCATTATATTTATCGCTCATTTTGCTGCTCCTTTCACAGAGTAAGGCTGAGTCTCAGCTCATTTTTTATTCTTGAAAGCTTCGATCTTATTGTTGATGCCTTTATCCCATATATTTTCGCAATTTCCTCGCTCGTGTATCCTCCCAGAACGGACAGCGAAAGAATTCCCCTTGATTCATCATCAAGATTATCAAGCGCCTCTTTAAGCTCACTGGATTCAAAATCAAATTCGGAAAATGTAATCTTATCAATTGCTTCTTCATCATCGTCTGACAGATTTTTGTTATAGTATTCTTTCTGTTTCTTCCTGATTTTTGCAAAAAGTATTTTCATAATCCAGCTTTTGAACGCTTCTTCATTTTTCAGTTTTCCGATTGTGGAAAATGCGTCTATAACTGCTTCACTTACAATGTCATAAGCGTCATGCTGATTTCTGAGATTATACAAAGCCGCATGATACATATCCTTATATACTATGGAATAAAGTCTTGAGAACGCCTCAGTATCCCCTTTTCTTGCAAGTCTTACATCGTTTTGAAAATCCTTCATAATTCCCTCCTTTGAATCGATTCATAATATAGGTGTCAGATTTCCGGCAAATTGTTGCATAAGATTTTTATTTTTGTCAATTTCTACAATTACAGAGCCTTTTATTGTTAAGTTTTAACAAATAATTTACGGTATTTTATTATCAGTTGAAAAATCCCCAAAAAAGTGTATAATATATTTATAGCTTAAAATTTATGGAGGTATTTATGAACAACGCTTTAAAACCTGCTGATATACTTGTTCCAAAGGAATCTGTCGATATGGAAAAATGGGCTGTTATTGCCTGTGACCAGTATACCAGTGAACCTGAATACTGGAACAAGACTGCTGAAATCGTGGGTAATGATTACTCACCTCTCAACATGATTCTTCCTGAAATATATCTGGAGGATTCTGACGTTTCGGACAGGATCAGCAATATACATAACACAATGGAAAAATATCTTTCAGAAAATATCTTTGATGAATACAAGGATTCCATGATATATGTTGAAAGAATTCAGAGCAATGGCATTTTAAGAGCAGGTATTATTGGAAAAATTGACCTTGAGGAATATGACTTCAATAAGGGCAGCACTTCACAGGTTCGTGCAACAGAAGCAACTGTTATTGAGAGAATTCCACCAAGAATCAAGGTAAGAGACGGTGCTCCGCTTGAATTGCCACACATTATGATTCTTATAGATGATGATAAAAAGACAGTTATCGAACCGCTTGAATCCCAGAAAAAAGATATGAAAAAATTATATGATTTCAATCTTATGCAGGGCGGCGGAAAGATAAGCGGATATCTCATTGACAATAAAAAATGTGCTAATATTATCAGCTCACTTAATAAGCTCGGCAATGCTGAAAGTTTCAAGGAAAAATATGGCAGTGACAACGTTCTCCTTTATGCAATGGGTGACGGAAATCATTCTCTTGCAACTGCAAAGGAATTTTACGAGCAGCTGAAAAGAAACAATCCTGACAAGGATTTTTCAAATCACCCTGCAAGATACGCTCTGGCTGAAATTGTTAATCTTCATAGTCCTGCACTGGATTTTGAAGCAATTCACAGAATCGTTACAGGAACAGACGTTGCAAAACTTACAGACGCTCTTTACAGCGAATTGAAGCTTTCTGATGAACCGTCTGAGCAGTCATTCAGAATTGTTTTAAACGGCAAGGAAAAGAATGTGTTTATTCACAATCAGACATCTAACCTTACTGTCGGAAGCCTTCAGAATTTCATTGACAAATACCTTTCAGAAAACAAGGGTAAAGTTGATTATATTCATGGAACTGACGTTGTTACAAAGCTTTCTGAAAATGAAAACTCAATTGGATTTATTCTTCCGGATATGGGCAAGGAACAGCTTTTCCCGACTGTCATCAAAGATGGTGCACTTCCAAGAAAAACGTTCTCTATGGGTCATGCAGAAGACAAACGCTACTATATTGAATGCAGAAAAATCAAATAAAAAATTTGTCCGCCTTTTTATCAGGCGGACTTTTTGTTTTTAGTTTTTATGGAACATTTCATCAAACACATTCAGTTCTACCGGTTTTGAATAATAATATCCCTGTGCGACATTACATCCGCATTCAAGAAGATATTCAGCCTGTTCTTTGGTTTCAACACCCTCGGCAACAGTATTTATTCCGATATCGTTTGAAAGGCTGATAGTATGCAGAATTATTTTTTTGCCCTTATCTGTAATCATAGTTTCATTAAGAAAATTTCTGTCAATTTTCAGTATATCAAACGGAGTGTTTTTCAGCATATTCAGTGACGAAAATCCCGAGCCAAAATCGTCCATAAGTAACGTATAATCAGCTTTCTTCAGCTGATTCAGCGTTTCAATCAGATGGTTCTGATCATCATAATAAACAGTTTCTGTTATTTCAAGTTCCAGATATTTTTTGTCAATCTTATATTTTTCTACCAGAGAATCCAGAATCTCTATCAGTTTAGGATTTCCGACATTTACCCTTGAAACATTCACCGAAATCGGAACCGGAGTCTGTCCGCTGTCTATCCATTTGCGGATTTCTATGCACGCCTGTTCCCAGATATACTTATCAAGATTCACAATAAAACCATTTTTTTCAAAAAGCGGTATAAATTTATCAGGCATTATCAGCCCTTTTTTCGGGTGAACCCACCTGACAAGAGCCTCTGCACCAATTATTTCAGATGTGGATATATTATATTTCGGCTGAAGGTACATTGAAAACTGTCCGTTTTTCAATGCATAGCCCATTTCATTTTCTATATATTTATCTTCCAGTATGCGGTTTTTGATTTTTTCAGTATAAAAAGCATAATCTACAATGCGGTTGCCTTTTACAGTCTTTTTTGCCATGTTTGCATAATCGCATATAAGTCTTGGCGGAAGGCTTCTGTCTCTGATTTTATGTATTCCAAAGGACAGCGAAACAGGAACATTTTTATAAAGTGAGGTTTTACTGCTTATCTGTTTTACCATTTCAATCAGCTCTTCTTCTGAATCATATTCGGTAAATATTCCGAAAAAATCGCTCATAAAACGACAGATAACAGCACCGGTTTCCTTAAAAATATTCCGCATATTAAATGCAATAAATTCCAGAACTTCATCTGCAAAATCAAAACCATAAAGTTCATTTACTATTTTAAATTTTTCGATATCAAATAAAATCAGTGCATACTTTTTTTCATTATCCTCTGCAACAGCATTTTTTACCATACGGCAGAATGTCACACCGTCATACAGTCCGGTAAGCTTATCATACTGCTCATTCAGTTCGCCGTCGGATGCACTGCCGCCGGATATTTCATCAAAAGGCTTTGCAGTTGCAATAACGCAGCACACGCTTCCTCCTGCATCATAAACTGCGGAAAAATGCACGTCACACCAGAAATAACGGTCATTATTACTTTTAAAACGAACCTTTGCATAGCTTGTTCCGTTTTCAATAGTACGTCCCACAGCAGAGCCGAAAATATCCTTATCCTCTTCAAAAATCAAATCAGATTCTATATAATCTTCATAAGATAAATTATTATTCTGCTCAGAAAGAAAATTATTTTGAAGATTTGAAAATATCTTTACGCCATTGTCATTTATATTCATCTCAATAATCATGACATCAGCATATGACGTAACCGATTTATATTTTTGCTCTATAAGCCCGTATTTAAAATCTATCTTTTCCTTTTTGTCAAAATAGTCAGTTTTCATGGAAATTGCTTCATTGCGGCTTGAAGTCAGATCAAGAAGCATAACCATAAATGAATAGTCATTTATAGCAACCATTTCAAGGTAACACCATCTGTATTTTCCATACAAATCCCTTACCCTTATCTCTACCTTATACTTTTTGTTTTTGAATAGATTTATATTTTCAATACATGATATATCATCAGGATAAAGAATTTTCTGAAATTTTTCCGAAATACTGGTAAATTCTTCACTTTCGTTTATATTAAAAAAAGAATCTGATTTCTTAATAACCTTCAATGAATTAGTTTTATGGTTGACATACAAGACCTCATCAAAGGAATCGAGCATCTGTCCAAGGACATACCCGCTGTCAATACCAAAATCCGTAAAATTTAAAGATCCCATTTATGTCACCCCACTTGTACTATATATAAATATAATACATTATTTGGGGATAAAAGTCAATATTTTGCTTATATTTTAAGTGCTTATCTTCATATTTTTGTGCATAATCAATAATAAAATTGTACTTTTTTGATTATGAATTACATATACTTTTGGATACTGTCAGGATATTTTTTCAATTGCAGTAATATTTCCACTCAGGTCTTCATAATACCCTACATTTCCGCTTGAAAGCATACCGCTGTCAGCATAATCTGTATCAATAATGAATTCAACCACATTTCCGGAATTATCACCCGTCGGCACAAAACAACAGGTTGCATCTGTATGATAATCAGACTTGACATCAGACACAATTGCTGTAAAGCTGTATCCGCTGTCAAGATAAATTATAAACCTTTCACCGCAGCCACCAGTAATTCCCGTTCCAAGTGCAACACAGTAATCATCACCTATGCGCCTTAGTCCCCTGTCATCTGTATATGCCTGCTGTTGCAATTCATACTGAACCGATGTGGTATCAGTTATGCAGCGATAATCCATATAAGCTTTAAATGAACTGTCAAATCCACTGTCAAACATATTGTAAGACTCTGCATATTCATCAACGGTTTCTTCGGCAGTATCATCTTCTGTTTCAGTATCTGTTTCAGTAATTTCCTGTTCCTCCGGATACTTCTCATCAGATTCATCTTCCTGTATTTCCTCTTCTGGTGCAGCATCACTGCTGACAGTTTCCTCTTTTTCTGCTGTAACTTCCTCATTACAAAAACTATCCGCTGTATACTGCACATCTGTCGGCTCAACAGACGGTGCAATAAGAATTATTGATGACAAAATTCCCACAAATAGATTATACGCAAATAAAATAAGAATCGCCTCCATTAAATAGATACTTGGCATATATTTCCTATTTTATTCACGAGTTTTAAAAATTATGCATTACAGTTTAGTTAAAGTTTATTGACAAAAAGAAAAATCCCCGAAACAAATCGGGGATTTTATATCTCATATTATATTATTTCTGAGGACCAAGGTCATCCTGTGTGAATATTCCAAGAACCTTCTGAATAATAGCCTGTGAGTCGCTCAGGTTGATTACTTCGTCATAGCTTGCATCAGCCTGTGCATAAGCTCTGTTATCATCTTCGTGAGTCAGAGGATATTCTTCTGTACTCAGGAGATATTTGTTAAGAAGTACAACGTCTGTAGCACCAACGAATTTATCAAGGTCAACGTCTCCGTAGAGAAGAGTTGCAGGATCATGTGATCCACTTGGAATTGTAGCGTCTGTTGAAGTTGTATCTGTTGGATCAGTTGTGTCAGTTGCCTTAGCCTTAACAGTTACCTTAACGTCAACTGTCTGATCGCCAACCTTAACTGTGATTGTAGCTGAACCTTCGCCAACAGCCTTTACCTTACCGTTTGAATCAACTGTAGCTACTGAATCATCACTTGTTTTAAATGTAGCATCAGCCTTTTCGCCATTAACCTTTGGTTCGAGAGTTTCTTCGTCGCCAACTTCCATGTCAAGTGACTTAGGAGTTACAACGAGCTTATCAGATGTTGAAGCATCAGCTGCTTCATCCTGAAGGAATGAAACAACCCAAGCAAATGGAGCGTTCCAGTTGATTGTAACTTCGTTTGTTGACCAAGCTTCGATTGAGTCAACGTAGCATCTTTCTGACGGGTTGCCTTTTGCACCAGGAACGAATCCGAGAGCACGAACGTATGGATCCTGAAGACCTGCGTTAGCACCACCAGACATTACACCGTCCGGAGCCATAGGCAATGTCTTATCAAGTTCGTTAGACCAGTATCTGTGGTGTGGTCTGCTGATTGAGTATGAACCATAACCTGTTACATATGATACTGAAAGTGGGTTACAACCGAAGAGATAGTCCATAGCTGTTGTTACACCGTTCATGTACTTAACATCATCAGTAATATCATAAGCATAAGCCATAACCATTGCGTTGTTTACAACGAATGAGTTAGAACCCCATTCAAAACCGTCGATTACTGTATCAGCAGGGAGGTTTACAGGGTCAGTATACTGTGTTCCAACATATGGAATACCATATCCCTGTTTGTCTTCTGTACTGATATATGTATCAGCAGCAGACTGAATAGAATCTTCAATAGACTTCTTGTTGTCAGCTGTCAGGTTTGTGAGCTTATCATTGCCTTCATTCAGATAAAGTGTAAGTGAACCGCATGATGCAGTATTACCCCAGTTGAATGAGCTCAATGAACCCTTGTTTTCGCCGCCTTCGAGGTATGTAACAACCTTGAATGCATCTGAATATTTACTCAAATCGTTATAGTATGTAGCATCACCTGTTGTTGCATAAAGTTCACAAGCTGCCCAGTATGCGTCATCCTTGATGTTTGTATCACCGTAAGCACCGCCACCGATTGCCTGATCCATTGGTGCGTAAAGCGGCTGACCATTACCGTCTGCTCCAGCCTTGGAAGCATTATATTCACCAGTTTCCTTATATGCCTTAAGGAATGCTTCATAACTTGTCTTAGCAGCTTCAAGATATTTAGCAGCCTTGTCATTATCTACACCCTGCCACAGACGTGCAGCCTGTGCAGCACAAGCAACAAAGTTAAGTGTAGCTGCAAGCGTTGGAGGCTTAACAATTCTGACTGTTCCCCATTCGGATTCATAGTCATAAGGTCTTGTTGCAAGTCCTGTCCACTTGTGGTCATGCAGTTTGTGATATACAAGACCTGCATATTTGCCCCATGTAGGTTCGTCAGACTTAACAACCATTTCCATCATCCAGTCAAGTTCAACTGCTGCTTCATCAAGAATATCAGGAACCTTGTTACCATTTTCAGGAATTACAACTGCACCGGAGTTATCAGCAAACTTATCTTCTGTACCCTGCGCAACTGTTCTTTCGTACATATTCTGAAGAGTCCATACTGAAATACCGCCGTTAACAACGTATTTACCATGGTCACCGGCATCGTACCAACCGCCTGTAGCAGTTATGTCAGATGACTTATATGTACCTGTTGCTTCATCCTTGCTTGCATATGTCTGAATCCATTTTTTCTGAACAGCAGCCTTATCTGTCTTATGACCACCAACGTGAGCCAGTGAAGACTTATCACCTGATGTGATGTATGCTGATTCAATATCAATACCTGAACGGTTCTGATAGTAATAGTTCAGAGCATTTGTGAGCATATTATGGCTTGTATCTGTGTAGATATTGTCACCGATATTGAATGAGAATGACTTCCAGTCACCAACTTCAATGTGGTATCTGCCAGGTGTTGTAAGTTCAGTAAAGTCAATTTTGTGAACAGTATCACCTGAATCTCCATCCTTGCCCTTTGGATTTGTCTTGCCTTCATATGCAACTTCATTTGTTGTATCGTTAATAACCTTAAAGTCATATGCTGAATCAGAAAGGTCAATTGTTGAAGCATTGTGTGTAATATCACCCTTGTTATCGCCGAGTGTAGCAACCTTTGAAAGATTTGAATAATAACCGATCTGGTTTACAGAGATGAAGTTATTTTCAAGACCGCTGTCGTCACGTCTCATAACGCCGAGCTTCTTCAAATCGTCCTGATTTGCATCATCTGCATCACTTGTCTGGTCAATGATAGACATATTATCAAACCAGATTTCATCGCCGTTCTTACTGTTTTCACCTGAATTAGTTGTAGGACCACCTACTGCGTAATGGAATGCCCATTCAACGCCTTCGAGGTCTCTTGTACAGTTAAATGTTGAAGTAAATGTCTGCATAGATGTTGTAAGTTCAACAGCCTTTGCATTACCCCAGTCACCGCCCATGTGTGGACCCTGACCGCCGGATACCCAGTATTCTTCATCGCCCTTGATGTTACCGATCTTTGTATAAACCTTAACGCCCTGACGTGAAGCCTTTGCAGACCATGATACCTTGTAAGTATGACCAGACTTGAAGTTCAGATTTCTGTGTCTTGTCTGAAGATCCCATCTGTCTCCGTCGCCGCCCTTAGC
Source organism: uncultured Ruminococcus sp. (assembly GCA_900554975.1). Classification (GTDB taxonomy): domain Bacteria; phylum Bacillota; class Clostridia; order Oscillospirales; family Ruminococcaceae; genus Porcipelethomonas. The sequence continues at coordinate 11,036 of USJI01000009.1, forward strand.
ATTTACAATCGTAACATGGAACATTCCGTTGTCAAGATTAAATGTCTGCTTTGCAGGGTTTGTTTCACATGTGTGCCAAGGCAGAGCCTTGTAATCGAAGTTTGATTCACCCAGTATTTCACCAGCTGAAACAGACATTGGAGCAACTGTAGCAACAGTTGTTGTCAGCATTGCAGCAGCCATAAAACTTGCTGTAATAGCCTTTGTAATTTTGTTATGCATTGCATACCCTCCCTAAAAATTTAAGACAAAAATGTTTGTGCGATCCCTCGCATAATTTACATAATAT
>USJI01000010.1 GCA_900554975.1 uncultured Ruminococcus sp.
AAATAAAAAACTGAAGCTGAATAAAACATAAAAATGCCCTGCATAGCTGATATGCAGGGCATTGTTTTTATATAAGTAAGCTGATTATTCGCCGAGAACAGGGATAAGTGAAACAACCTTGCCGCCATTTGCAGAAAGCTTATCTGAAACTTCTTCTGCGGATTTTATAGTCATTACATCTGTTACAAATGCTGTCTGATTATTTTCTGTGCATATAATTTCAGCATTTCCGGCAACCTTTGCTATCTCATCGCTGTTTACACCTTCAACTCTGAAATACATCTGAGCTGTAAGATTTTTATAATCCTCAACAAAGCTGTTGTCCTCAGAAGAAGCCCACATCTGTGAGAATACTGTTCTGTCATGTTTTACAGATTCAATTACATCTGCCAGAACTGCACTTGCTGTCGGGAGTTTTCCGGCTCCGCGTCCGTAGAACATTGTCTTGTCAATGCCGTCACCGTAAACCATAACAGCATTGAATACATCGTCAACTCTTGACATAAGGTTTGAGAAAGGTACAATCATCGGCATAACTGTCGGGAGAATATTGCCGTCTGCAAGCTTTTCCACTCTTGCGATAAGCTTTATAGAACCTCCCCACTTGTCAACAATCTGAACATCTTCAAGCTTTATATCTGTAATACCCTTTGTATAAACGCTTTCCGAATAAACGTGCTTTCCGTAAACAAGCGAAGAAATGATACAGATTTTACGGCATGCATCATGTCCTTCAACGTCAGCAGCAGGATTTCTTTCAGCATAGCCGAGTTCCTGAGCAAGTTTCAGTGCATCATCAAACTTCATACCGTCGTTTATCATCTTTGTAAGAATGAAGTTTGTTGTTCCGTTTAAAATACCTGCAACTTCACTGATAGAATTTGCGGCAAGACACTTATGAAGCGGACGGATTATCGGAATTGCTCCGCCTACACTTGCTTCAAAGAAGTAGTTGCAGTTGTTTTCCTTTGCAAGTTCAAGGAGAATATCGCCCTTTGCAGCAACCAGTTCCTTGTTTGATGTTGAAACGCTGATACCCTTTGAAAGACACTGCTTTGTAAATGTGAATGCAGGTTCAACTCCGCCCATACACTCAGCAACAGCCTTGATTTCGCTGTCGTTAAGAATAACATCAATATTATTTACTATCTTGTCCTTATACGGATCATCAGGAAATTCTCTTATATCAAGAATATACTTGACGTCCATTTTGTCTCCGGCCTTCTGTTCGATTTTTTCACGGTTCTTATAGAACAATTCGACAACGCCGGAACCTACTACACCATAACCTAATACTGCAAATTTAGACATATCTTTCTCCATCCTTTATATTAACTGTTTATTTAATTCCTTTTATCACTCGCCTGAAAGAAGCTGTATTTCAACAACGCCTTTAAGCTCTGAAATAATTGATTTCATTTCCTGAGCCTCTTCAAATCCGTTGTTAAGTCTCAAAGAAATGGTTACTGTTGCAACTCCGTCAACCGGAATGCTCTGATTTACCGTAAGTATATTGGCATGAAGACTATGCAGGGAAACCAGAACGCTTGACAGCACACCCGGTTCATCTTTCAGCAATACAGAAAGAGTTATTATTTTCTGCATAAGTTTTTCCTCATAAGAATATACGCTGTTGCGGTATTTATAATATGCACTCCTCGAAACACCCACACGCTTGCAGGCGGAAGCTGAGCTTTTTTCTTCTTTATTCGCCAGAAGCTTTTTAACTTCAAGAACCTTACTTATTACTTCCGGCAGAACTTCGGAATCTACAACAATAAACTGAGATTTATTTTCCATACATATTCCTCGGTACATCAAGAAATTTTATGCGAATACCGTCCACCTGTGAAGTACAAATGTACTCGCAATGTATACTATACCATAATTTTCGTTTAATGTCAAGTATATAAAAAAATTACGGACAGGATTTTTCCCGTCCGCATATACAGCATATAAAATATTTTTTACTTTTTTTCAGCAAGATATCTTGCGATTGCCGCCGCATCTCTTACATTGATTTTCTGGTCATCATTGAAATCAGCATTTGACGGAAGATTTTCCCCCTCGCCTTTGGCAAGTGCCCTTGCAATATACGCACAGTCACGCACATCTACCTTTCCGTCAAGATTTGCGTCACCCTTTAATGCCGGTATTTCTCCGAGCGACTCAAATGCAAGATTATATGTATCAGCATACTTCTGAGCTTCAGAACCGGTATATCCACGAATCACTCCGCTGTAATTGTATTTCTGTATTGTGTCATCAAACTTATTTGAAATAGTTGCACACCACATACCATAGGTTATTTTACAATAAGGGTTTTCAATAGTGACAAGTGAAAGCTCCGGACAATTTCCGAATGCCCAGTATCCGATTTCCTTAATTCCTGACGGAACAGTTACAGTTTTCAGCAGCGGCAGACTGCTAAAAGCACTTTCTGCGATATTGGTTACAGGCATACCGTTAACTTCCGCAGGGATACACAGTTCTGTAACATTTTTCAGGCTTTTTACTGCATACAGATGATCGCCGTATCTTTTATACAGAATACTATTCTGTGCATAGTATTGTCCGATCATTTCATTTGTTGTGATTATAGTAAAGTTCTTTGCTTTGCTCATCTCAGAAACTTTAAGTTTATATGTTGCACCGCTTTCCAGTACCACGGGTTCTGTCGAATCTGCTGTAAATTCACCAAGTGTACTTCCTTTAGGATATTTTTCAATATTAATTTCAACACCATTATCCGCATATATCCTTGCAAACATATCCTTATCAGATGTAAATGTCACTCGTAATTCAGTATACGCCGGCAAATCGAAAACCTTTCCGTTCAGTTCATCAAAAGTACATTCTGTTTCCTGTATACCAAGCACATGAAATCTGACAAGCTGTTTTTCGCCGTCTTCCCATTCCATTGGCTGCTGTGCACCTAATCCCTCACATCCCGATATAAGCGTTACCTTAAAGCATCTTCCGGCTGTCACCTTCTTTTCTATCAGATGATTTGTTCCGCCGCCGGAAGACCCATAGTTATACCATTTGAGTTCATGCGGTCTGTTATTTTCGCATTCTGATACAAATGTATATATTCCGTTCCTCGGAGCAATAAAGAAAAATTCTGTCGGTTTTTCTTTGCTCAGCATATGTGTGCTTGTTCCGGTATCAGTTATTATTTTCGGATTGAAATACACAGATAATGCGGAATTTGCTTTTGCGTACTGTTCGACAGTTCCGCCCTCACCGCTTAATACAACAGAATAAGACAGTGCAGATGCTCCGATACTGCAATTAGGATTTCCTATCTTTGTAACACAATAATCATATGTGTATCTGCCATTATAGCTCAAAGCATATGCGCCGATTTCAGTTACACTTTCAGGAACGGTTATACTTGAAAAATCGTGCGATTTAAAAGCATATGCAGCTATGCTGGTTACCGGAATGTTTTCAATAGATGCAGGTATTTCCATAGACACAGCTGTCATAGGATATGTACCGCCGTTTATTCTTACTGAATCAAAATAGCCGTCCTCATCTTCATCAACTTTATTATAACTGAACTCTATTCCGGCTGAATCCGTATAGGTGCTTTCCGGGCTTACTCCATAAGCTGAAACATGAATATTCACGTCTGCATTCTTTGCAGTGAATAAAAGCGTCAGGGCACACAAAACCGATGCGGCAAATCCAATTGTTTTCCTGAATTTCATTAAAAAATCCTCCAATTTAAAATTATGTTTTTATTTTACCATTATATCAAAGTATTGTCAACAAAAAGACTTTTCAGATTTTTCTGAATTTATTTACAAACAACGCAGAATATGATATAATTAAGATAAGTATAAAAACAGGAGGAACAAAAATTGGCAAATAAAAATATCCGGAATTTCTGCATTATTGCTCATATAGACCACGGCAAATCTACCCTTGCTGACAGAATCCTTGAAAAGACCTACACAGTTGCTCAGCGTGACATGGAGGAACAGCTTCTCGACAATATGGACATTGAAAGAGAGCGTGGAATTACTATAAAAGCCCGTGCCGTAAGACTTAATTACAAGGCTGAGGACGGCAATGAATACATCTTTAATCTCATTGACACTCCGGGACACGTTGACTTCAACTACGAAGTTTCACGTTCACTTGCCGCCTGCGAGGGTGCTGTACTGGTTGTCGATGCTTCTCAGGGAATTGAAGCCCAGACGCTTGCAAACACTTATCTTGCAATCGAGCATGACCTTGAGGTACTGCCGGTAGTAAACAAGATAGACCTTCCGTCAGCTGACCCTGAAAGAGTCTGTGAGGAAATTGAAAGCGTTATCGGAATCCCTGCAATGGATGCTCCGAGAATTTCCGCAAAAGCCGGAATAAACATTGAAGCTGTTCTTGAAAAGATTGTAAAAGAAGTTCCGCCGCCGGCAGGTGACGAAAACAAACCGCTGAAGGCTCTTATTTTCGACAGCTATTACGATGCATACAAGGGCGTTATTATATATGTAAGAATAAAAGACGGCTGTGTAAAAACAGGCGATACAATAAGGCTTATGGCAACGGGTGCGGAATTCACCGTTGTTGAAGCAGGTTACATGGACGCTGTAAACCATATAAACATGAACAAACTTTCAGCAGGTGAAGTAGGATACATTGCAGCTTCAATCAAGAGTATCGGTGATACTCAGGTAGGCGATACCGTAACAAATGCTGAAAATCCATGTGATGAACCTTTGCCTGGATACAGAAAGGTCAATCCTATGGTATATTCCGGTATCTATCCGGCAGACGGAGCAAAATACGGCGACCTTCGTGAAGCACTCGAAAAGCTCCAGCTCAATGATGCTTCACTTTCATTTGAACCTGAAACTTCAATTGCTCTGGGATTCGGCTTCAGATGCGGATTCCTCGGGCTTCTCCACATGGAAATAATTCAGGAACGTCTGGAACGTGAATACAACCTTGACCTTATTACAACTGCACCGTCAGTTATTTATCGTGTAACCATGACCAATGGCGAAACCGTTTACATCGACAACCCTACAAATTTCCCTGACCCGGGACTTATTGCAAATGCAGAAGAGCCTATGGTAAAGGCGGAAATACTTGCGCCATCTGATTTTGTTGGAAACATTATGGAACTTTGTCAGGAACGTCGTGGTATTTTCAAGGATATGAAATATCTGGACGAAACAAGGGTTGCCGTACACTACACACTTCCTCTGAATGAAATAGTCTACGACTTTTTCGATGCACTCAAATCCAGAACCAAGGGATATGCCTCCTTCGACTATGAACTCACAGGATATGAATCCTCAAAGCTTGTAAAACTTGATATACTTCTGAACGGCGATATTGTCGATGCACTTTCATTTATAGTTCATGCAGACAGAGCGTATACACGAGGCAGAAAAATGGTTGAAAAGCTTAAGGAAAATATTCCGAGACAGATGTTTGAAGTCCCTATACAGGCGGCTATAGGCGGAAAGATAATTGCAAGAGAAACTGTCAAGGCACTCCGCAAGGACGTTCTTGCCAAGTGCTACGGCGGTGACATAACGAGAAAGAAAAAATTGCTTGAAAAACAAAAAGAAGGTAAAAAACGTATGCGTCAGCTCGGAACAGTAACCGTTCCGCAGGAAGCATTTATGAGCGTTTTAAAACTTGATGAATAAGAAAGGCGTTTAACATGAAAAAGTATGCGTGTCCGCATTGCGGAGAAGAAACCATAAGCCATTTGCAGAAAGCATTTGCAGGAACTCAGAAGTCAAAGGGAGTTATCTGCCCGAAATGCGGTATGCACTGTACAAACGGAATGAAATCAGCTATTCTTCACACTGTCACAGATTCAATTATGCTTATAATTGTTATCATATTCTATTTTGTTATGCCAAGCGGAAGAAATTTCTTTTACATGGCTGCTGCTATAATAATCACTTATATAGTCAACAGAATATGCGATGCTTTTCTGTTTCCGCTTGCACCAAGCCTGCGTCTTGACCTGTAATGGAAAATATCGGAATTTATATTCATGTTCCGTTCTGTGCGGTAAAATGTCCTTACTGTGATTTCTATTCAACCTCTTACAATTTAAATAGTGTAAAGGAATATACTAAAGCAGTTATCCGTGATATTAAAAATCTTTTCGGTAATTTATCCGCTGATACTGTTTATTTCGGCGGCGGAACACCATCGCTCCTGCCGCCCGAGTTTATTTCGGATATTCTTTCTGCACTGCAAAACAGTGTAACACTGGATTCGCCCGAAATTACACTTGAAGTAAATCCATGCACTGTGAATGAATCAAAACTCAGGGCATACCATCAAATGGGAATAAACCGCCTGTCATTCGGTGTTCAGTCGGCAATAGATTCTGAACTTGCCATGCTCGGAAGAAAGCATACTTTTGAGAAAGCGGCAGAAGCTGTCTGCACTGCACAAAGCATTGGCTTTCAGAACATTTCCTGCGACCTTATGACAGGACTTCCCAAGCAGACAGCGGAAAATCTTGCGTTTTCAATTAAACAGCTTGCCGCTCTCGGCATACAGCATATTTCCTCCTACATTTTAAAAATTGAGGAAAATACACCTTTCAACTGTGATGAAATCGCCATGATGATGCCCGATGATGACAGTGTTTCTGACCTTTATCTCTTCATGGTACATGAACTTGAAAAGTATGGATTTATGCAGTATGAAATTTCAAATTTTTCAAAACCGGGATATGAAAGCAGGCATAATCTTAAATACTGGCAGTGCAGGAAATATATAGGTTTAGGCCCTGCTGCACATTCATATTACGACGGAAAAAGATACTTTATCCCGCCGAATCTTGATGAATATATAAAATCGTGCCGGACTGTTGTAACAGATGATGCTCCGGGGCAGGATGATGAAAAAATAATGCTTGGACTGCGGCTGAAAAAGGGAATAAATGTAAGCGATTTTCCCGATTCAAAAGATTATATGACAAAAAAAGCAGAATTGCTTCAAAAAAGCGGACTGCTTACCTTTGAAAACGGAATTATAAGCCTGACTCCGGAGGGATTTCTGCTTTCAAACAGCATAATAAATGAACTTATAAAATGACAGGGACGCTTAAATTAAGAAAGCGTCCCTTTATTTACACCAAAAGCCCAGTAAAACTGAGCTTTGATGTGTAGAAAAAATATTTTTTAATATTTCGGTTTTAACCGATGAATTTATTATATCACACAATCTTTGCTTTGTAAAGGAAAATAATTTAACAGTTTTTACAAGTTGCTGTCGCAAAACAACAAATATACAATGAAACTGCTTGTATTTTTCTGTTATAAATGTTATAATAATAAATGATTATTACTTTTCGGAACAGGTGAAAAAATGAAAAAATGGCTTGTCAGAAAACCTCAGAAGGAATTTGCTGAAAAAATACTAAGAGAAAGCGAAGTAACTCCTCTTTGTGCAGATATTCTCGCCGCAAGAGGCTTTACCAGTGCGGAAGATGCCGCAAAACAGCTAAATTCAGACGGTCTTTCAGACCCTTTTCTGCTGAAAGATATGCGTGAAGCCGCTGACGTTATAAATGATGCTGTTGAAAACTTTGAAAGCATATGCATTTACGGCGATTATGACTGCGACGGAATTACTTCAACTGTCATTCTCTTTTCCTACCTTGAATGCATGGGAGCAAATGTTACATATTATATTCCTGAACGCAGTGAAGGCTACGGTCTGAACGCTGATGCAGTAAGGGAACTTGCAAAGCGTGGAGTCAACCTCATTATAACTGTTGACAACGGCATTTCAGCTATTGAAGAATCAAAGCTCATATATGAACTGGGAATGCATCTTGTTGTTACTGACCACCACCAGCCCGGAGATGAACTCCCTCAGGCTGAGGCAGTAGTTGACCCTCACAGAAAAGACTGCCCGTCAACATTCAAATATCTTTGCGGCGCAGGGGTTGCACAAACGGAACAGCTACAGATAAACTTGTGGCGGCTCTTGAAAACGGCGACTATGAAACTGCACTTAATGAATATGGTGAGTTTGCCGCTATGGGAACTGTCGCTGACGTGGTTTCTCTGACAGGTGAAAACAGATATATAGTAAGCAACGGATTAAGACTCCTTGAAAATTCAGAACATCCGGGTGTCAATGCACTCATAAAAAAAAGCGGTCTTAAATTTCCTCTTACTTCAGCTTCTCTGGCATTCGGTCTTGCTCCGAGAATAAACGCTTCAGGAAGATTTGGTTCACCGTCACTTGCCGCAAGACTTTTCATAACAGATGATGAAACAGAAGCCCTTATGCTTACCGACGAACTTGAAAGACTGAACAGCGAAAGAAAAAAAGCTGAAACTGATATTATTTCAGAAATTGAACAGCAGATAGCAAATAATCCTGCAATACTTTATGAACGTGTAATTATTCTAAACGGTGAAAACTGGCATCATGGTGTTATCGGAATAGTTGCTTCAAGAATCATGGAACGCTTTGACAAACCCTGCTTTATAATCACTCAGGAGGGAGAAATGTCCAGAGGCTCTGCACGTTCATTCGGAAACTTTTCAGTGTTCAAAGCTCTGGATTACTGTTCAGATATTCTCTCAAAATTCGGAGGACATCTTGGTGCAGGGGGATTCTCTGTTGAAACCGGCAGAATTGATGAATTCAAAAAACGCATTCAGCAGTTTGCACTTGAAAACTTTGAAATAATGCCTGTCCCTGACATCACCGCTGAAAAACAGATACTTCCGAATGAAATAACACTTGAAAACGTTGACGGACTGAAAATCCTTGAACCGTTCGGCGAAGGCAACCGCCAGCCGGTATTTGCAGTGTGCGGTGCAGTGGTTGAGGAAATAATTCCGCTTTCAAAAGGTGTACACACCAAACTTAAACTGCGATATGGCGGTGCTTTTCTTGACGCACTTCTTTTCAGATGTTCTCCTGATGAACTTTTTATTGCAAAGGGTGACAGAGCCGATTTCATGGTAACCATGGAAGTGCAGCAGTTTGCAGGCAGGAAAAGTATATGCATTATAGTAAAGGACTACCGCAAAAGCGGTATTGAACAGAAAAAATATTTTGCCGCAAAGACAACATATGAAAAATATAAGAGGAATGAAGCACTTCCGGATATTTACTACGGAAGAATGTGTCCGGACAGAAATGAACTTATCCCGATATACAAGAAACTTGCTTCGGGAACTTTCAGTACCGACACACTTTATATGTCTGTTGCATCAGACAGCATGAACTACTGCAAACTCAGAATCTGCCTTGATGTTTTTACTGAGCTTGGTCTTGCAAGACTTGACCCGTTTTCACAGGAAATATCGGCAGTAAAAAATGCTCCGAAGGCAAACCTTGATGATTCGGCAATACTCAGTGATCTGCACAGCAGGTCGGAAAATATATAACTATGAAATGGAGAGATTGATATGAATGATGAATGTACCATTGATATGCTGATACAGAAAATACTGACTGATGACAAGCAGTATGATCTGAGCAAAATTATAACTGCTTACGAATTTGCGGCAAAGGCTCATGAAGGTCAGACACGTTCTTCCGGTCAGCCGTATATTATTCATCCGCTTGCCGTTTCATATATTCTGCTTGGACTCGGAATGGATACTGATACAATATGTGCCGCAATGCTTCATGATGTTGTTGAAGATACGCCTGTAACGCTTGATGAAGTAAAAAGAAAGTTCGGTCAGGACGTTGCTATGCTCGTTGACGGCGTTACAAAGCTGAATCAGGTTCCGATTTTCGACAAGGAAGAACAAAGAGCGGAAAATGTCAGAAAAATGATTCTTGCAATGTCACAGGACATAAGAGTTATTATCATTAAACTTGCGGACAGACTTCACAATATGAGAACGCTTAAATTCCGTCCTGATGCAAAGCAGAGAAATACTGCTCACGAAACAATGAATATATATGCGCCTATCGCCCACCGTCTTGGCATGAGAGCCATAAAGGAAGAACTTGAGGATCTTTCATTCCATTACCTTGATCCTTTTGCATATTCGGAAATAGAGCATATTCTTGAAATCAAGAAGGACGAACGTGAAGCTTTTATAAATTCCATAAAAGAAACTATCGCATACCGTTTCAGAGATCAGGAATTCATCAAGCCTCCTGTTATAGAGGGACGTGTAAAGAGTATTTACAGCATCTACAAAAAGATGTTTGTGCATCATAAATCAATTGAGGAAATATATGATAAATATGCTGTAAGAATAATCGTTTCAACAGTCGGCGAATGTTACAACGTTCTGGGACTTGTTCATGATATGTTCAGACCTATCCCGAACAGATTCAAGGACTATATTTCCACACCAAAGGCAAATATGTATCAGTCACTGCATACAACGGTACTCGGCAAGGAAGGTATCCCTTTTGAAATACAGATAAGAACATGGGAAATGCACGCTACTGCCGAATACGGAATTGCTGCACACTGGAAATACAAGGAAGGAATTCAGCATAGCGACAAGATGGATCAGCGTCTTGCGTGGGTGCGTCAGGTTATAGAAGCACAGCAGACATCAGATGATGTTGAGGAAATAGTAAGAATAATCAAAAACGACCTTGCTCCGGAAGATATTGTTGTAATGACTCCGAGAGGAGATTCGATTTCACTTCCTGTCGGTTCAACCGTTATAGACTTTGCCTACAGAATACATACACAGATAGGTCACAAAACAACCGGTGCAAAGGTTGACGGAAAAATGGTGCCGCTTGATTACCAGCTGCACACCGGCGAAATCTGTGAAATAATCACAAGCAGTGAACCTGACAAAGGTCCTAACAGAGCATGGCTTAACATTGCAAAAACAAACGAAGCCAAGTCAAAGATACGTTCATGGTTCAAGAAGGAATGCCGTGAAGAAAATATCGTAACCGGAAAGGCTGAACTGGAAAAGGAATTCAGACATCTGCGAATCCGTATTCCTGAAGAAAAACTTGAGGAATTGTCAACGCATACAGGACAGTTCTATAAAGGAACATTAAGAAGCGGACAGGTCTTAGAGTCGGAGAGCAGCATAATCATTCTCGGCGATGTCAATCCTGGCGCGAGGGTTATATCTAAAGGCAATGTCGTAGTGTTAGGAAGCCTTAAAGGGCTGGTTTTTGCAGGGGCT